>PWYF01000238.1 GCA_003567955.1 Thiotrichales bacterium | reverse complement strand
CGCAGCTTTGAAACCCGGCTTGAGACTACGCTCGAGATGCTGCCGGCAGTACCGGAAGACTGTCTCGTCGTCACCGAGAGTGGCATCCACACCCTGGCGGATGTGGCCCGCATGCGTGCCGGTGGTGTGCATGCCTTTCTTGTTGGCGAGGCTTTTATGCGCCGGCCCGACCCGGGCAAGGCGCTGGCGGAAATCTTCCATGGCTGAGTCTTGCCCCTGTTCTGTGATACGCTCCCGCGCCTTGTCGCGGAGGACCGGCTATGAAAGCGCATATACGCTGGCTGGGTGAGGCATCTTTTGTCGCTGAGTCAGGCAGTGGCCATGCGGTGGTGCTTGATGGCCCACCCGAGGCGGGCGGGCGCAATATCGGCGTGCGGCCCATGGAGATGCTGCTCATGGGTATGGGTGGCTGCGCCGCTTTTGACGTGGTGCATATCCTGCGCAAGGGCCGTCAGGATGTCAGTGGCTGTGAAGCCAGCGTGGAAGCCGGGCGGGCCGACAGTGAACCCAAAGTGTTCACGCAAATCCATATCCATTTCACCGTGCGCGGCCGGGGCTTGTCTGAAACCCGGGTAGCGCGTGCAGTGGAGCTCTCGGCGGAGAAATACTGCTCCGCCTCCATTATGCTGGGCAAAACGGCTGAAATTACTCACACCTTCGAGGTGATTGAGGAAGGCTGAGTACTACGGCAGGCGCTGTGGTCCTCGATTTTTCAGTCTCGTCATCAACAGCGAAACGGTCCGGATCAGGAGGGCTGTGCATTGGCAAAAGCGATCCCCAGGTTGAAGCTGCATGGTTTCAACAACCTGACCAAAACGCTGAGCTTTAATATCTATGACATCTGCTATGCGCCCAGTGATCAGCATAGCCGGGATTACATTGACTATATTGATGAAGAGTACAACGCTGAACGCCTGACCCAGATTCTTACTGATGTGTCCAACATCATCGGCGCCACTATCCTCAATGTGGCACGCCAGGATTACGAGCCCCAGGGCGCCAGTGTGACCATGCTGATTGCCGAAGAGCAGATGGCGCCCGATGACCTCAATAACAGTGAGGCGCCGGGGCCTCTGCCCGAAGCGGTGGTGGGGCACCTCGACAAAAGCCACATCACGGTGCATACCTACCCGGAAACCCACCCCCATAACGGGATCAGCACCTTTCGGGCGGATATTGATGTCTCCACCTGCGGGGTTATCTCGCCGCTCAAGGCACTGAACTATCTGATCCACAGCTTTGATTCGGATATTGTCACGGTGGACTACCGGGTGCGCGGCTTCACCCGGGATGTGCGTGGCAAGAAGCATTTTATTGATCACAAGATCAACTCGATCCAGAACTATCTCTCCCGCGATACCCGCTCGCGTTACGAAATGGTGGACGTGAATGTTTATCAGGAGAGCATCTTCCACACCAAAATGCTGCTCAAGGAGTTCGATCTCGACAATTACCTCTTCGGTGTGGACAAGCAGTCCCTTCACAAGCGTGAGGAGGGGCGCATTCGGGAACGGTTGCGCAAGGAAATGCTCGAAATTTACTACGGCCGTAATGTTCCCCGGGTGCGGTGAGTAATGAACGTGTATCGCTGGGTTTTGTCCTCGTGGTTACGACGCTGTAACTACCCCGGGGCCAGCCAACCTGACTGGAGCTGACATGAGAAACATCATCGCGGCACTCGTTATCCTTCTGTTGTTGAGCGCACCCGTACAGGCCGGGGACGCGGCAGGATGGAGTGGCCGGATTACGTTAGGCATCACCGACAGCAGCGGTAATAGTGATACCAGCAGTGCGAACGGCGATCTGCAACTGGAGCTGGCAACCGAGAGCTGGAAGCATGCCCTGCGTGCGCGCGGACGCAGGGTCGAGAGCGATGATGTGGTGACGGTGGAGCGTTATCGCGCCGGCATGCAGAGCGACTATAATTTCACCGAATACAATTATTTTTTCGTGACCCTGGACTATGAGCAGGATCGCCCTGCCGGGTTGCGCTGGCGGACGTCGGAGACGGTCGGCTACGGGCGACGGCTGCTCAAGCGCGAGGGGTTGAGCCTGGATGCTGAAATCGGTGCCGGTCTGCGTCAGACCAGGGCCCAGGATGAAGAGCGCACGCGCGAGAGTGACACCATTGGCCGTCTGGCGAGCCAGCTTGACTGGGAGATGGCAGAGGGCCGGCGTTTTCTCCAGGAAGTGCTGGTGGAGGACGGTAAAAACAACACCTATCTCGAGAGCAATTCGGAATTGCGCACCAATGTGGTAGGTAACCTCTATTCCCAGGTGAGCTATACCGTCAAGCGCAACAGCGACGTGCCGGCGGATACAAAGAAAACAGACCGTTATTTCGCGCTTTCGCTGGGTTATTCGTTCTGAGGTTCCGGCGATGCAGGGATATTATCAACGGCATCTGTTTTTCTGCCTTAATCAACGCGAAGGCAATGCCCGTCCGTGTTGCGCCGTGGCCGGTTCCGCCTCTGTGCGTGATTACGCCAAGCAACGGATCAAGTCGCTGGGGCTGGCGGGCGCAGGTGGGGTACGGGTGAATACGGCCGGGTGTCTGGGGCGTTGTGATGAAGGGCCCGTGCTTGTGATTTATCCGGAGGCAGTCTGGTACACCTACCATACGACGGACGACGTGGATGAAATCCTGGATCGGCATGTGCTGCGTGGAGAAATCGTCGAACGGCTGCGCCTGCCCGAACCGACGGTGGTACGCGACGGATTAATCAGCATTTCCCCGGCTGACGTTGATAAAAACACTGCAGGCTAGTATTATTGCGCGCCTTTACAGCTAACCGCGCGTTTGTTCCGGAGCGATCTTCAATGAAGACCTTTGCCGCCAACAATCAGAATGTCACCCGCGACTGGTTCGTGGTTGACGCCACCGGCAAGCCGCTGGGTCGCCTGGCGAGTGAAATTGCCCGGCGTCTGCGTGGCAAGCACAAGCCGGAATACACGCCACACGTGGATACCGGCGACTATATTGTCGTGATCAATGCCGACAAGGTGCATGTCACCGGCAACAAGATGCAGGACAAGATGTACCATCGCTACACCGGTTATATCGGCAACCTGAAGTCGATGTCGCTGGAGCAGCTGATGGCCCGGCATCCCGAGCGTGCGATCAGCTACGCCGTCAAGGGCATGATGCCGCGTAACCCGCTGGGCCGCGCCATGCTCAAGAAGCTCAAGGTGTATGCCGGCAGTGAACATCAACACGAAGCCCAGCAGCCGCGGGCGCTGGAAATCTGAGCGTCACCAGTCAAGACGATAAACGGAAACTACGGATCATGGCAGAGAATCTCGGATACGGAACCGGACGACGCAAGCGCTCCACGGCGCGGGTGTTTCTGCGCCCCGGTAATGGCCGCATTATGGTGAACGACCGCCCGCTGGATGAATTTTTCGGGCGTGAGACGGCACGCATGGTGGTGCGCCAGCCGCTGGAAAACGTCGAAATGCTGGATCGTTTCGATGTCTATGCCACGGTTTCCGGTGGTGGCGGTACGGGCCAGGCCGGCGCCATGCGTCACGGCATTACCCGGGCCCTGATCCAGTATGACGAGACGTTGAAAGAACAGCTTCGCCGCGCGGGTTATGTCACCCGTGACGCCCGCAAGGTGGAGCGCAAGAAGGTCGGTCTGCGCAAGGCCCGCCGCGCACCCCAGTTCTCCAAGCGTTAACGGGGCCCGGCATCAGCCGGTTACCACCGGGAATTACAATCAGGGTTTATTGGGGGATCGTCTAGCGGTAGGACTGCGGACTCTGACTCCGCCAACCCAGGTTCGAATCCTGGTCCCCCAGCCAATAAAAAGCCCCCGCGATTAGCGGGGGTTTTTTTATTGGCTGGAGGGGTCTGATGAGAACCTTGCTTCCGGAGCAGCACAACCTGCCCGTAATAACAGAAGTATTCGAAGTCACCCTGATTAAAAGCCGCCTCCCGGTTCGACCAATTTGTCAGGAACAAATTGGCGCGAGCGAAGCGAGCCCGAAGGGCGCGGCCCAAGGACGGGCCGCGCAATCCTGGTCCCCCAGCCAATAAAAAAGCCCCCCGCAAGTAGCGGGGGGCTTTTTTATTGGGTTGGCGGGTCTGATGAGAACCTTGCCCCCGGAGCAGCACAACCTGCCCGTAATAACAGAAGTATTCGAAGTCACCCCTGCCAGGTCGCCAAAAAAGCAATTAACATGAAGACCATGAAGAAAAAAGAGATTTAAGTGTTTTTTAAAATAAATTCAATTAGTTATATTTATTTTTCTTCATGCCCTTCATGTTCTTCATGGTTAGCTTTTTTGTTTTGAATTTTTCAGATCTTTTTAACGCCGTCCTTGCCGGCAATCAGCAGCACATCCGCGCCACGCATGGCAAACAGTCCCACCGTCACCACGCCGGGGATGTTGTTGATGGTCTGTTCCAGCTTTGCCGGTTCAGTGATCTTCAGATTGTGGACGTCAATGATCTCGTTGCCATTGTCGGTGACCACCCCCTCGCGCCAGGCCGGCTGGCCACCCAGCCCCACCATCTGACGGGAGACAAAACTGCGGGCCATGGGGATGACTTCCACCGGCAGCGGGAAGGCGCCGAGGGTGCCCACCAGTTTGGATTCATCGGCAATGCAGACGAATTTCCGGCTGGCGCCGGCGATGATTTTCTCGCGCGTTAATGCGCCGCCACCGCCCTTGATGAGCTGACGGTGACGGGTGGCCTCATCGGCGCCGTCGATGTAGATCGACAGATCCCCGGCCGTGTTGAGCTCAATGACTTCGATGTTGCGCTCTTTCAGCCGGCGGGTGGTGGCCTCCGAGCTTGAAACGGCGCCGGCAATGGGCATGCGACTGTCGGCAAGTGCATCAATCAGGAAGTTGACGGTGGAGCCTGTGCCGATACCAATGGTCTCGCCTTCCTCAATGTATGTCATGGCGGCTTCGGCCGCGGCCCGCTTGAGTTCGTCGCTGCTGCCCATGATCTGCTCCTCTGGTATGGGGATGAACGGTGCTCATGGTACCCTTTGATGCTTTGTTGTGGCAGCCCGTCAAGGTGGAGGCTGTCCGGTTACGGAAAACCCGGGTCATGAAAGATACCTACATCCGCAAGATTCTCACGGCCAGTGTCTACGAGGTCGCGCGCAAGACGCCACTGGAGCTGGCGCCGAATATTTCCGCGCGCCTGGACAACAATATCTGGCTCAAGCGCGAGGATCAGCAGCAGGTCTTTTCTTTCAAGTTGCGCGGCGCTTATAACAAGATGGCGCATCTGCCGGAGAGCGCGCGCGAGCGGGGGGTGATCGCCTCATCGGCGGGCAATCACGCCCAGGGTGTGGCGTTGGCGGCGAGCCGGCTGGGTATTCGTGCCACCATTGTCATGCCGCGCACCACGCCCTCAATCAAGGTGCAGGCGGTCAAGCGACTGGGCGGGCGTACCGTGCTCCACGGGGATGCCTATGACGAATGCTATGAGCATGCACAAAAGCTCGGCAAGGAGCGCGGGCTGACCTTTATTCATCCCTACGATGATCCTGATGTGATCGCCGGGCAGGGCACCATTGCCATGGAGATCCTGCAGGAGCAGGGCGCGCATATCGACGCGATTTTTGTGCCGGTGGGTGGTGGCGGCCTGATCGCCGGGATTGCCGCCTACGTCAAATACCTGCGGCCGAATATCCGGGTCATCGGGGTCGAGCCGGATGATGCGCCGAGCATGTATGAAGCGCTGCGCCAGGGTCGTCGGGTCAAACTTGATCAGGTCGGGTTGTTTACCGACGGGGTGGCCGTACGCCAGGTGGGCAAGGAGCCGTTTCGTATTGCTCGCGAGTGTGTGGACGAGATGCTGCTGGTCAGCACCGATTCCATCTGTGCGGCGATTCGCGACATCTACGAGGATACCCGCTCCATTGCCGAGCCGGCAGGGGGGCTGGCTTTGGCGGGCGTCAAGAAATATGTGGCCGAGCGCGGCGTCAGCGGGCAAAACCTGGTGGCGCTGGTGTGTGGTGCCAATATGAATTTTGATCGCTTGCGCCATATTGCCGAGCGCACTGAACTGGGCGAGCAGCGTGAGGCGCTGCTGGCGGTGACCATCCCTGAACGGCCGGGCAGCTTCCGCCGGTTTTGCCGCGATCTTGGCAAACGCAATATCACCGAGTTCAATTATCGTTTTTCCGATGCCCGTCGGGCGCATGTTTTTGCCGGCATCAAGCTGGAAGACGGTGCCGGGGAAAAAGCCGAGCTTATCAAGCATCTGCGCGAGCGGGGTTATGAGTTTGAGGATCTCACCGAAAACGAAATGGCCAAGCTGCATCTGCGCTATATGGTGGGCGGCCGGGCCCCGGAAGTGGAAAACGAGCACATTTTCCGCTTCGAGTTTCCCGAGCGGCCCGGGGCCTTGATGAAGTTTCTGAACCATCTGGGCCGCAACTGGAATATCAGCCTCTTTCACTATCGCAATCATGGTGCTGATTTCGGCCGGGTGCTTGTGGGGCTGCAGATTCCGCGTGATGAACTCGGAAAATTCAGTGACGCGATGAACAAACTTGGCTACCAGTGGGCCGAGGAAAGCGATAATCCGGCCTATCACTTTTTTCTGGGGACGGATTAATTAGTCTGTAAACAACAGGGGGTATGAGGGTGAAGGATTTGAAGGATCGGGTGGCGGTGGTGACCGGCGCCGCCGGGGGAATTGGTCGCGCTACGGCGCTGGAACTGGCCCGTCAGGGCTGTCACCTGGCGATATCGGACGTCAACGAGCAGGGGCTGGCCAGTGTGGCCGGTGAAATCGAGGCGCTGGGCCGCAAGGTCAGCACCCATGTGATGGATGTGGCCGACAAGGCCGCAATGGAAGCTTTCCCCCAGGCGGTACTCGACGCCCACGGGCGTGTGGATATTATCGTTAATAACGCCGGGGTAGGCGTGGCTGACCGGGTTGAAAGCATCAGCATGGAAGATTTTGAATGGATCGTGGGGATCAACTTCTGGGGCGTGGTTTACGGCACCCGTTTTTTCCTGCCGCATATGATCAAGGCCGACAGCGGGCACATCGTCAATATTTCCAGTGTGTTCGGCATTATTGGTGTTCCCACCCAGTCAGCCTACTGTGCCACCAAGTTTGCCGTACGCGGATTTACCGAATCGCTGCGTATTGAAATGATGGGGACAGGCGTGGGGGTGACGGCGGTGCACCCGGGAGGCGTCAAAACCGATATCGCGCGTAATGCGAGGTTCAAGCAGGGACCGGACGGCAGCACAGACAGTGACGAGGCCGCCAGGAATTTTGATCGCGTCGCCCGGACCACACCGGAAAGCGCCGGGCGCCAGATTGTCAGGGCCATCCGCCGCAACCAGGGCAAGCTCCGGATCGGTGCCGATGCCCGCTTGCTGGATCGCATCGCGCGGTTGATGCCGGTGGGCTATCAGCGGCTGATCTACCGGGCCATGAAGTTGCGCCGCGGCTGACAGCGACTTAAGGAAACGCTGACTAATTCGTCGCGTCTGAAGCGGGCCTTGCGGCGTTCATATGCAAGGCGCCGTGCGCAGCCGAAGGCGGGTTGCCTTTGCAAGCACGGCAACGCCGCAGATGGGCACCGCAGGGCCCGCACTTCGGGGCAAAGCCTGAGACGCGACGAATTAATCAGCGTTTCCCTGGTTCCAGCGACATAATAAAAGACCATTGCGCGGCGGTGACCGGCATTACTGACAGCCGGTTGCCGCGCTGGATCAACTTGAAATCAGCCAGTTCGGATTGCTGCTTGAGCTCCTGCAGGGAGATGGTGCGTTTGAAGTGGCGGACATACTTCAGGTCCACCATGAACCAGCGCGGTTTCTCCGGGTCGCTTTTGGGGTCGTAATACTTCGACTCGGGGTCAAAAGCGGTGTGGTCGGGATACCCCTCGCGGACCACCTCGGCAATGCCGACGATGCCGGGTTCCTTGCAGTTGGAATGGTAGAAAAAGACCGGATCGCCCTTTTTCATGTCATCGCGCATCATGTTGCGGGCCTGGTAGTTACGTACACCGTCCCAGTGATCGGTACCCGCGGCCTTGAGGTCATCAATACCGAAGACGTCGGGTTCGGATTTCATCAGCCAGTAATTCACGCAGATCTCCTTTGGGCCAAAAAAGGAACCACCGAAGACGCCGAAAACAGCGAATTGGGAAAAATGTGGTCAGCATTGTGCTGTCGCCAGGCACTCGAGGAAAAGATTATTCGGTGCCTTCGGTGCCTTCGGTGCCTTCGGTGTTGTCGGTGGTTGTCTGTTGTTATCGGTTTGCCCGGTAGATTTTCCGTTCAGTCGCCACGGCGTCAAGTGGAACATCCCAGGTCTGGGTTGGCAATTCCGCCACGCGCTGGAAATCGTAAGCCAGACCCAGCAATCGCGGACGCCGCCCCCGCCAGTCGCGGCGGATGAAGGCCAGGCTGCGGTCATAGAAGCCGCCACCCATGCCCAGCCTGAAGCCACGGGGATCAAAGGCGACCAGCGGCACAATAATCACGTCGAGTTGCCGTCGTGGCAAGCGTCTGTGCGGTTCGGGGCGGGGCTCAAGGATGCCGAAACGGTTGCGTGCCAGGGGGGTCCGGCCCGGGTGCCAGGGCATGAAATGCAGTGGCTGCTCCGGCCCGTGTGCGACCGCCGGCAGATAAAGCTGCGCGCCGCGGGTGTGGGCCAGACGCGCAAAAGGGGCTGGATCAAGTTCGCCGTCGGTGGCCAGAAAAACCGCAATATGCCGGGCCCGACGCACCTCGGGCAGCGCGATCAGGCGTCGGGCCGCGGCATGTGCGGCAAGACGCTGTTTGAGACCGCCGGTACACCGGCGCCGGCGACGTAGCTGCCGGCGCAAGTCCTGTTTTGCCTGCACCTGCCTTCCCCCGCCCGGGTGACGTGGTCAGGCGTTGCCGCCACGTCTGTATGTAAGGAGCGCCTCCCGGCAGTGCCGTTAACTGCCTTCGACCTTGAACCAGAGGTTCAGGTGGGAACGGTAGTCGAGCATCAGGCTTTCCGCTCGTGGACGGACTTGCTCAACAGCTCCGACACGCCCGTTCCCCGGATATTGCTTAAGGCTCAAGAGTACCACCCGGCAGCTGTTCGCACACCGCAGGAGACGCCAAACCTGAAAGTGAGTCGCGGCGTGGGCAACGCCACAACACTGGTGACATGGTGCTAGCCCTGGCGGACGTTGTCCAGTGCTGATTCGAGTTTGCGGTTGATTGCCCGCAGGCGTCTTTCGGCATCGTCGCGGCCGCGTTCCTGGTCGCGCTGTTCAAGCAGCTCGCGGGCGAGATTGAGTGCGGCCATCACCGCAATGCGGTCGACCCCGACCACCTTGCCGGTGTCGCGGATGGCCTTCATGCGTTCATTGAGGTCGCGCGCGGAATCGAGCAGGGCGTCCTTCTCTTCCTGCGGACACGCCACCTGGTATTCACGATCAAGAATGCGCACCGTGACCGGCACCATTGCAGCGTCACTCATGAGGTGGTCTGCTCCATGGATTTCAGTCGCGAGACCATGGCTTCCACCCGTGTGCGGACCAGTTCGTTTTTCTGGATCAGGCTGGCGCGCTCGCTGGCAAGCTGCTCATGCCGCTCTCGCAGGGAGTGGTTTTCTTCCCGCAATTGGCGGCAGGTGGCGAGCACCTCGTGCAGGCGTTCTTCGAGTTTTTCCAGTTCAGTATCAAACATGCTGTTCAAGCCTTTGTTGTAACGGGAAATATATGCTCCAAGCGCAACAGAATCAAGCCGTGTCGCCTGAACCCGGGTCAGGGCGCCTTTGTCTGATGTGATGCGGGCGGTAGAATGAGCCCTCTTTTGTTCCGCTTTTTCGCCAACCGGGGTATCACCATGCAGGCCACCGATTATGAACAACTGGAGCTGGCACTCGGGCGCGCCGGGGCGGTGATGGGGGCTTCCGAGTGCCATGGCACGTTGTGTGGCCTGCACTGTGTGGGTCGTATCAACAACAGTGAACAGTTGAGTTCGCGCGCGCTGGCGCAGGAGGGCGGGGAGCAGCAGGCAGTCGCTGACTGCCGCCAGGCGCTGGATGAACTGGCACGCCATACCCGTGACATTCTTGAACACGCCGGGCTGGAGTTCGAGCCCCTGTTGCCTCACGACGCGCATGATTTACAGGCGCGGGTGGAGGCGTTGTCGGCCTGGTGTCAGGGATTCCTGGGCGGGTTGGGCGAGGCCGGTTCCGGCCTGCTGGAGCGTCTGCCCGAGGACAGTCGTGAAGTGGTGAGTGATCTGGTGGAGATCAGTCGCGCCGGGCTGGAAGTCGATGACAGCAGTCTGGATGAACAGGAAGGGGCCTACGCCGAGATTGTCGAGTATGTGCGCGTGGGGGTGATGTTGCTGCTGGAAGATCTTAACCCCCGGGCGCCCGAGGCCCCGGTCCAGGACGCCCCGTCCGGGCTGCACTAGTCGCGGTTTGCAGATACCCGGGCTCATGCTGAGAAGTTGCGCTTATGCAATTAAAAGAGTTTAGCCAGCGTCGCCAACACCTGCTGGAACACATGGGGGAGGGCGGGATTGCCATCCTGCCCACCGCGCCCGAGCGGGTGCGCAATCGTGATGTGTTCCATCCTTTCCGTCCCGACAGTGATTTCTACTATCTCACCGGCTTTGCCGAGCCCGAGGCGGTGCTGGTGCTGGTGCCGGGTCGTGAGCATGGAGAAAGCATTCTGTTTTGCCGCGAGCGCAATCCCGATATGGAGATATGGAATGGCTTGCGATCCGGTCCGGAAGGTGCGCGCGAGCGCTATGGTCTGGATGATGCTTTTCCCGTTGATGATATAGACGACATCCTGCCGGGCTTGCTGGAGCGCACCGAGCGGGTGTTCTACACCATGGGCAATTATGCGGATTTTGATACCCGTCTGGTGGGCTGGATGAATCAGCTGCGCGCGCGCGCCCGTAATGGCACGCATATGCCCGGCGAACTGGTGTCACTGGAGCATGTGCTGCATGACATGCGCCTGGTCAAGAGCCGGGCGGAGCTCGCGGTGATGCGCCGGGCCGCCGAGCTGACGGCGAGAGCGCATGAGCAGGCGATGCGACTGTGTGGCCCGGGCGTGCATGAATACCAGTTGCAGGCCGCCATCACTGGTCTGTTTGAGAATGAGCGAGGCACGCATGCCTATCCGCCCATCGTTGGCGGCGGCGCCAATGGTTGCATTCTGCACTATATCGACAATGCTGCACCGCTGGCCGATGGCGAACTGGTACTGATTGATGCCGGCGCCGAGCTGGAATACTACGCGGCGGATGTCACCCGTACTTTTCCGGTTAACGGTCGTTTCAGCGCGCCTCAGCGGGATCTCTACGAGGTGGTGCTGGCGGCCCAGAAGGCCGCTATAGACGCTGTGCGCCCGGGAAACCACTGGAACATGCCGCATCAAGCTGCCCTGAATGTGCTGGGTCAGGGGTTGATTGACCTGGGCTTGCTGTCGGGGCCGCTGGATCGCGTGATTGAAGAAGAGAGTTACCGAAGATTTTTTATGCACCGCACCGGCCACTGGCTGGGCATGGATGTGCATGATGTGGGCGATTACCGCATCGGTGAGGCCTGGCGTGTGCTCGAGCCGGGCATGGTGATGACCGTGGAGCCGGGGCTGTATGTGCACCCGGCGGATGATATTGACGAGCGTTGGTGGAATATCGGCATCCGCATTGAGGATGATGTGGCGGTGACCCGCAAGGGCCCGCAGCTGCTTTCGGGCGGCTTCTTGCGCGAGATCGATGAAATCGAGGCCGTGGTCGGTACAGCGATATCATGAGTCGGAGCTGCGACATTATTATCGCTGGTGGCGGCATGATCGGCGCCAGTCTCGCCTGCGCGCTGGAAGGGCTGGGGCTGGATGTGGTGGTGGTGGAGGCTGCACCGGCGCCCGATTCTGCCTTGCCTGCCGCCGCGCTTGATGAGCGCACGACCGCGCTGGCGCCGGTCACGCAACGCATCCTGCAAACCCTTCACTTGTGGCCACCGCTGGCGTCAGAGGCCGAGCCGATTCGGCACATTCATGTTTCGCGTCGTGGGGGGGCGGGGGCGACCCGGCTGGATGCCGCCCGCGATAACCTGCCGGCTTTGGGTTATGTGGTTTCAAACCGGGTTCTGGGCGAGGCGTTGTCCCGCCGTCTGTCAGACTGCGAAGGGGTCGAGGTGCTGCATCAGACCCGGGTGTGCGAGCTTGCCCACCTTGACGCAGGCGTACGTGTCACGCTGGAGACAGACGAGGGCCGACGGACGCTGCAGGGCCGTTTGCTGGTCGCCGCAGATGGTGCGGCTTCGAAGTGCCGTCGCTTGCTGGGTATAGGCGCGTCACGTCACGATTATGGCCACAGCGCACTGGTGACCAATCTTGCCCTGCGCCAGCCGCACGGCGGCCTGGCCTATGAACGTTTCACCCCCGATGGCCCGATGGCGCTGTTACCCATGACCGGGGGGCGTGCGGCACTGGTGCTGACCCTGCCGCAGCCGGAGGTTGATCACTGGCTGGCGTGCTCTGACGAGGCGCTGGTGGCGGAAGTCGATCGGCGTCTGGGGGGGCGTCTGGGTGAGATTGAGGCTGTGGGCGCCCGCCAGTCCTGGCCGCTCAGCCTGGTTCGTGCGTCCCGCCTGACTGCTGATCACGGGGTGGTGGTCGGTAATGCCGCACACACCTTGCATCCGGTGGCGGGGCAGGGGTTTAACCTGGGTATGCGTGATGTAGCCGTGCTGGCCGAAACGATTGCCACTACCTCTGCTCTGGAGAGTGGTAATTGGCTGGATGCTTATACTCGCCTGCGTCAGGCCGATCATCAGCGACTGGTCAGTTTCAGCCATGGTCTGGTGCAATTGTTCGGTCGGCACTCGCCGGTACCGGCGCCGTTGCTTGACGCGGGTTTGTTGGGGCTGGATCTCTGCGGACCTGGCAAGCGCGGATTCGCGCGGGCGGCCATGGGGTTGGGTCCGGGGCTGCCGCGCCTGGCGCGGGGCCTGCCCCTGCACAAGGGAACCATGTCATGAGTGCCGGAATGCGCCCGGATTACGATGTGGTCGTGGTGGGTGCCGGTATGGCCGGCGCCACCCTGGCTTGTGCGCTGGTTGATATCGGCCTGCGTACCGCAGTTATCGAGTACAGCCTGCCGAGCCCCCCTGTGGCGGGGGATCCACCGACCGCTCGGGTGGCGACCCTGTCTGCAGCCAGTCGCCATATTCTTCAAAATCTCGGCCTCTGGCAGGGGTTGCTGGTGGAACGCGCCGCACCGGTGGCGCGGATGGATGTCTGGGATGGGGCTCGCGATGAAGGTCAGCGCATTGTGTTCGAGGCGGCTGAAATTGGTCAGCCCGCGCTGGCCCATGTCATTGAAAATGAATTGCTGCGCGCTAGCGCGCTGGCCCGGCTGGAAAAATCGGGGGCCGCTGAGCTGCTGGCGCCCGCACGATTGACACAAATCGAGCGTGCTCCGGACGGGGTGATGCAACTGACAATGGAAGACGGCCGCAGTTGCAAAGCCGCACTGGTGGTGGGCGCGGACGGCCCGGCCTCGCCGGTGCGGCGACTGGCAGGGATTGGCACTCACGGGCGGGCCTACGAACGTCGTGGCGTGGTGGCGACGGTGTATAGCGACGCCTCCCCGTCAGGCACCGCCTGGCAGCGTTTTCTGACCGACGGGCCGGTGGCCCTGTTGCCGGTCCATGACGGGGGATACTCCCTGGTGTGGTCGACCACGCCAGCGCATGCCGAACGGCTTGCCGCCCTCCCGGAGCGCAATTTTTGTGACGAACTGGATGCCGCCCTGGAAGGGGCAGCCGGCCGCATTCGCCATGCCGGCCCCCGGCAGGGTTTTCCGTTGCATTTCCGGCGTGCCGATCGCTGTGTCAGTCCGGGGCTGGCACTGCTCGGTGATGCCGCGCATGTGGTCCATCCACTGGCCGGACAGGGCGCTAATCTGGGTCTGCTGGATGTGGCGGCGCTGGTGGCGGCGATTGATTCAGGCGCGCGGCGCGGCGATCAACCGGGTGAGCTGCCGGTACTTGAAGCCTACGCGCGCACGCGCGAAAGCCATAATCTGCTTACGGGCCTGACCATGGACGGATTTCATCGCGTCTTTGGTCATCAAAATCCGGCCGTGCAATGGTTGCGCGGGCAGGGGCTGGCTCTGGCTGATCGTGCCTGGCCACTGAAACATCACCTCATCGCCCGGGCTATGGGGCTGCAGGGCGAATTGCCACCGCTGGCCCGTATGGCTGCGGATAAAGAAAGGTGAAAAGCGTCCTCCAGGAGTAGGCGACCGGATTTTCCATAGCGGCGTTGCTCGACCCTGACTTTTACTGCGCTCCAAAAGAATTTCTTGCGTCAGTTAATGAGAATCATTATCGTTATGTTTCTCTGTTGCGTCATGACGCACAGTTCGCGCCAACCCGGAGCCGGTTATTGTCATGAATATCTTTGCCAGTGTATTGCTGACGCTGCTGCTATGGTCATTGCTGCCGCCCGTTGCCCAGGCCGAAAGTGATCCGCTGGTGGTCTATTCCGGGCGCAGCGATGTGTTTGTGCGGCCGGTGATGTCGCGCTTTACAGAGAAAACCGGCATTGAAGTTTTAGTCCATGCCGGCAGTGCCACTGAACTGGTCAACAAGCTGCGTCTGGAAGGCAGGCGCACGGATGCGGATCTCTTTCTCTCCAACGACGCCGGTACGCTGCAGCTTGGCGCCAGCCACGATTTGTTTCTGACCCTGCCCGAAGCCCTGCTGGGAGATATTCCGGAGAATTATCGCGACGCCGCCGGGCAGTGGGTCGGCCTTTCGGCGCGCGCGCGCGTACTGGTGGTCAATACGCGGGCTGAAGGCCTGTCGGAGATTGATTCGGTATTCGATCTGGCGCGAGAGGAGATGGACGGGCGCATCGCCATCACCAACAGCGCCAATGAAAGTTTTATTGCTGGCGTGACTGTCTACCTGGAGGCAGCCGGTGAGGAGGCCACCCGGGCCTGGCTGGAAGGGCTGCGGCGTAATGCCGGCGGCAGTGCCTATGCCCGTCATCGACAGGTGGTCAACGATGTGGCCGCGGGCCGCAGGGCGGTGGGGCTGGTGAACCACTACTACGTGATTCGTCATCTCGATGACACGCCGGATGCGCCGCTGAAAATGATTGTTCCGGATCAGGAAGAAGGACAAATCGGGGTGGCATGGAATGTCTCGGGTGTAGGGGTGGCCCGACACAGCAGTCAGCCCGAGGCTGCCTTCAAGCTGGTTGAGTTTCTGGTTTCGGAAGAAGGTCAGGCCATATTTGCAGGGGCCAATCGCGAGTACCCCGTGCGCCCCGGTGTGACCCTGACGGAAGGGCTGCCTCCGGCCGGAGAAATGCGCGTGGCTGATGTGCCCATGAGCCTGTTGGGTCCGAACCGTGGTCGTGCCGTGGATCTTATCGAAGCTGCAGGTATGCCTTGAGTATTCGCGTGGCTTATCAGCACCCTGAAACACACTGCGTTGGTCGCTGGAGGACGGTGGCGTGAAAGTGGTGCGGCGTGGTCGGCCAGTCGGCGTCGTTGCGGCTCTGGTGGTGCTGGTGGCCAGCGCACCGTTGCTGTTCGTGCTCTACAGCGCGATGGATGTATCGCTCGAGCGATGGGCCGGGTTGTGGAGTGCTCGTATCCCGGGGCTGTTGTGGAACACCCTCAGTCTGGCCGTGGGGGTGTCGTTTTTCAGTCTGGTGCTGGGGCTGTCATCTGCCTGGTTGATTGCCCGGCGCAGTTTCCCGGGGCGGCGTCTGGCTGTCTGGCTGATGGTATTGCCTCTGGCCGTGCCGACCTACGTGCTGGCCCATGTCTATATCACCCTGCTGGAGCCCGGTGGGGTGCTGGCCGAGATGTGGCTGGGGGTCAGCGGTGGGCGCTTGCCTGTGCCTCAGTTGCATGGCCTGGGCGGGGCCGTTTTTGTGCTGACCCTGGCCGGCTATTCCTATGTTTTTCTGCTGGCCCGCGCGGCGCTGGTGCGGACCAGTCCGTCTCTGGAACAGGCGGCCCGGGCCACCGGTGCGGGACCGTGGCGGGCCTTCTGGCGGGTCAATCTGCCGCTGCTGCGCCCGGCGCTGGCGGCCGGAGTAGCACTGATTGTGTTGCACGTGCTGTCGGAGTTCGGCGCGGTCAGCCTGTTGCGTTTCCAGACCTTTACCCTGGCGATCTATTTACAGATCAGTGGGCGCATGGATTTTTCCGGGGCCGCCGGGCTGAGTCTGGTGCTGGTGGCGCTGACCCTGGCCTTTCTGGTGCTGGAGCGGGTGTTTCGCAGTCGCCAGCGCTACTACGCCCGCAGTATGCGCGGTGCTGCGGAGCTGCCGCGCCGGGCCAGTGCGGTGGAGATGTGCCTGATCTGGGGCTGGCTGGGGCTGGTGGCACTGCTGGCCTTTGGTGTGCCGCTGGTCTGGATGCTGCCCTGGAGCTGGCAGGCCTGGCTGTCCGGGGCTATTGATGCCCGTTTCTGGGGTTAT
>PWYF01000048.1 GCA_003567955.1 Thiotrichales bacterium | reverse complement strand
CCAATCCGGAACAAATGAATAGGTCGATTGCAAGCGCCCGTCACGCCAGCCACGCGCTGCTGCCATCAACATGCCAAGCGCCAGAGGGGGAAAGGCCCGATAGACACCCACAGGAATCACTCGGGCCCTGGACGAGCCGGTTTTTATGCGGCACGCGCGCTCTGCATCCAGATACGCTTTGATATTTTTATCCAGAACCTGCGTGGTCCACTCTGCCTTCTCTGCAAAATTCTGTCCCCTGACCGCATTCAACCCCTGACTCCCATGGAGTTCGTCCTGATCACAGAGTAAGCCCGCCGCATAAAGCTCTCGCAGCAAGACATCAAACCGCTGACGGGACATGCTCCTGGAACCCATCTCAAGCTGGCAGGCGGGAAACCCTGCTTCAACGTTCGTGCCATGGGTAAAGATAGTCAGTACCAGCAATTCCTCGGCCGTCAGGCAGGCAATACAGTCTCCGGCATGGTTGTGCGCCATAAAACCACTGGAGGAGGGGAAAAACACTGTCGGCACAGTGGCGACAAGCCGCGCTGGCAGCGAGGAGGCTACCGGTCGGCCGGCAACCAGAACTGGCGGGGTTGTTTGCGGCTCAAGTGGCGCAGCTGCATCGCGCACTAGCAATCCGCGCCGAACAAGCGCACGCAAAAGGGGCCAACTCGCAACATCAAAACTGGCATCTTCGAGTTCACGCAGCACTGGTCCAAGTACTTGCGCGAGACTCACTCCCTTTGGCATCCGCGCTAACTCAGCCAGGAGCACCAGGTCCGTATAGACAAGCGGACGAGCAGCATAACTCTCATTTGCCGGCAAGGATATCCCATGCGCATCCAACATAACCCGTGTAACGGGGTGCAGTCGGGCCTGGGAACCGTCAGGGGTCGACAGCGGCATCAGATATCTCCTGGCTCCGAGGAAGGCTGCCTGGAGCCGCACCTCACTCTACACCACAGTAAACACCAGTCAATAGGGACCATTCCAGTGATTTTAAAGCCGAGCTGCATATTATGCGCATAATCCTCCATGGCCTGCGCATCGACACACCTGTTGACTTGAGACGCCTCCGTTCCTGCAAGCAAACAGCCTAGCTAAGATCGCGAGCACTACTTCCAGCGTTTTCGTCAGGATAAAAGCTCCAGTAGCCGGAGAAATCCTTGCGCGTATAACCTACACTGTGCGCCGCCTGATAGGGGCGCGAGTATGCCCGGCCGATACGCGCGCCCTTGGGGCCGACCCAGAACTGCCCCACACCCACGCCCACGCCGGCGCCGATCATCCCCGGCGGTTCGGTATCGAAATAAGTCCGCCACCAGCGCTCCGACCAGAACAGCGCGCAATAACGAAGTATCAGATACTCGTCGATGAACATATAGCCTTTGTCCACCAGCCAGGGCCAGAGCCGGGTCACACACTCATGCAGGCTTTTCTGATAATCCACATCAAGATAGGCGAGGATGATTTTTTGCTTGTGATCAACAAGCGTGTCCTCGAACCAGCCTTTGCGAAAAGTACAGCGGTCCATCACCCCGTATTTGCGTACATTCGCCCGCACCACTTCCAGGGGACCATAAAAATACCCCGTGGCGTAATCATTCGCCTGTTCATCACGGGGGTCCGCTGGCGGCAAGCCTGCAAACGAGTCATAAACAATCAACTGTCTGTCTGCATACTCGCAAATCACCGACAAACAGGCCGAGCTGGCGCCTTGCCAGCAACCACACTCCACCACCACCCCTTCCTGCTCGGGCGGAAATGTCAGGATCTTGGAGGCCATGACCAGGTGCGCGCGCCAGCTCGTGCCGCATTTCCTGATTGAGCGGGTAATCCGGAACAGCCGCCAGCCCAGCGCAAACTTGCGCCGCCAGGTCATGTTGTACGCCGGATGAATATCCCGCTCGCTGAGGATGAAAAAGATCGCAAAAGGCAGCGTCAGGGTATCCATCCACCGGATAATTCGCATCGGATTAAAAAAACCCGCATTGCGATTATCATTCTGCGCGGGCTCGTCAGCCCCGGGCGGAGTGGGTTCTTGCGTGACCGAATCAGACAGCCTGGCGTCGGGAGGCTCTCTCTCGGCAGGCCGGGATTCCTGCACTTCAGTCATAATCAGCTGCCTTTGATCATTGAGCGGGAAAAGTTGTGGCACGATCCGGGGAATGGATCGGGCATGATTAGCCTTCAGATTCTTCGCGATCCTGGCGCATGCGCCCGAATTCCTCTTCCCCCACCAGATACTCAAGCTCAAGATAGCCGGAGGCATGGCGGTAGAGGGCCTGCATCGTCTTTTGTTCATCGGGGTTGCCACCAAACAGCATACGCAGCAACGGGGAATCGTCCCCGATGTCACCACCCGTCTTGCGCAACACACCGGCCGCCGGTTCACCCGGCATAACGAAGGTTTCGTGCTCCTCGGCCAATTGGCCCCAGAGATCATGCGACTCACTGCCCGGTTGCCCTATATCATGCACCATGAACACCCCCCCGGGGCGCAACTTGTCCAGCCACTTGCCAATCAGGGTGGCGACATTGGATGACGCGGCTTCGCCCTCGAAATACTCACCCAGGTGGATAAAATCGACCGTCGCGGGCGAAAAATGCTGCAGCCCCCGGGCGGGGCCCCAGCGCAGCACATAGGCAAAGCTGTTGTATCGATCACGTCCGTGAGCGACGAAGTTGTCATGCAGGTCATTGCCGCCGAAACTGCCACGGGGCTCCTTCCAGCGACTTATGGCGTAACACAGGGTGTCCAGATCATTTTCGAGCACTGCCTGACAACAAGCGTAGTAACTTGCCCCCCAGTGCATGCCCAGGCCCACCAGCAAGCGGGGCCGCAGCGCCTCAACCAGATCGTAGGCCAGCGCCAGGTGCTCATTCCATTCCCAGCGGGGCACCCGCACGGGATGGAAGCGCCGCAGAGATGGCGGCAAATAAACCGATGTATCGCTAGCGACCGCTGCCATGTTTGCTCTCCGTAACTTGCGCTTCAGACCCGCATCAATGCCCGTTCAGCCCTTACCGGCGGCGGCCCGGGGCGTGGATTTCAATTTCTCGCGCAACTTGACCTGGCGCTCGCGCTTGCGCTTGAGCTCGGCATGGCGCGCCACATGGGCATAGAAGTCCTTCAGGCGTTTGCGCTCGCGCTGCTCCGGATGGAACAGCAGGCGCAGCAACGGCCGATCGTGCTTGCGGCGTCCGCCCGGCTTGCGCAACACCCCAAGGCCATAGCCCTGGTCAAAGGCAAAGGTCTCATGCTCCTGTTCCAGCTCATCCCAGAAGCGCCAGACACCAAAATCCTGCAGACGGGCGCGGATGTCATGGAACAGGAAAATCCCGCCGGCACGCAGCTTGGGATACCAGTTCTCAAAATCGGCCTTGACCGCCTCGTAGGTATGCAGGCCATCCAGATGGATGAGATCCACGGACTTGTCCTCGAACCGGGGCAAGGCCGCTTCAAAGGTCATTCGCATGAGGGTTGAAAAATCACTGTAGTGCGACTTGTTATGGGCTGAAACCTCTTCCCAGATATCCTCACCATAGCTGTCGGTATGTTTGTCACCTTCCCAGGTATCCACCGCATAACACCGTGTCTTAAGACGATGTGTCTGCACCGACTGGCAGAAAGCGAAATAGGACAGCCCGCGATACACCCCCAGCTCGACCAGCGTACGCGGACGCACAGCGGCAATCAGGTCATAACCAAAGGGCATGTGCTCGGTCCAGGTGCTGAACACCTGCCAGCGCGGCTTGAACTCGGTCAGTGATGGCGGAAAGTATATAGACACCTGCAAGCACTCCCGTCAGGAATCGACATCAGGCACTGGCGGGCGGAACTGCCCGACTTGCACACGCTCGTCCGGATCATCGGCCCATTCTACCCTGCCTTCGTTATGGATACGCCGAAAACGAT
>PWYF01000127.1 GCA_003567955.1 Thiotrichales bacterium | reverse complement strand
TTTAGACTTCAGACTCTCTGCCGGAGGCCGTGGTTAGTACCAGTTTGCCGGTGGTTTGGGCAGACTCAAGCGACTGGTGGGCTTCGGCCACTTCGGCAAGCGGGTAGCATGTCACGGGCGGCGGCTGAAGCCGTCCTTCCTCGAACAGCGCCAGAATCTGCTGCATGGCCGGCAACAGCCGGTCCGGGCGTTCGCTCAGAAAGCTGAGGTTAAAGGCCAGCACACTGCGGTTTTCCGTGGTCAGGCGCAGCGGATTGAAGCGCGGCGTGCGCAACCAGTCAAAGGCCAGCTTGAACCAGTTGGGCCGCCCGCCCGTTCTGGGCAGCATGCTGTGAAAACCATAGACCACAAGCCGTCCCAGTGGCGCCAGGTGGCGATAACTCTGCCCGAGCGTGGCCACCCCATTGGCATCCAGCACCACGTCCACACCACCCGGCGTGATGACCTCTACCGCTTGCCACAGCGACTGCGTGGATTTGTCGATCACATGCCGCGCACCAAGCGCTGCGGGCAAGTCCCGTTTGTGGGGTGCCCCCACGACAGCAATCACCTCGGCACCAGCGACCGTCGCCAGTTGCACCGCCGCCGAACCTACCCCACCGGCGGCAGAATGAATCAACACCCGCTCGCCTTCACGGACCTGCGCCAGTTCATGTAACGCAAACCAGGCGGTCAGAAACACCGTGGGGATAGCCGCCGCCTGCGCGGCATCCAGCCCAGCCGGAATCGCGAACACCTGATCACGCGGCACCACCACCTTCGAGGCGTAGCCGTTGAACAGCGTCAGCGCCATCACCGGCGTGCCCGGCGCCAGATCTTCCACACCCTCGCCCACCGACTCTACGCTGCCGGCCACTTCAAAACCCGGCGTAATCGGCCACCCCACCAGTTTTTTGGCCGAGGCATACAACCCCATGCGAATCACACAATCCGCATAATTCACCCCGATATGCGACACCGCAACACAAACCTCACCCGGCCCCGGCACCGGATCGGCCGCCTCCTCGAGTTTCAACCGGTCATAACTCCCCGGCTTGTGAATCACTACGTGTTGCATATCAACGTGTTACGTTTTAAGTGTTAAGTTTTAAGTCGCGTGAAAAATCGTTGCACAACCAAAACGTGGCGCACGCGCCGAGAGGCTGAAAACCCTATCTCGCGTATATTTCGCGTATATTTCGCGGCCGATTTTTCTTGGCGTTCTTTGCGGGCTTTGCGCGAAATACTTATAAGGGTTTTGTCGGAACACTGAAAACGCCCGCATTAAGCGCGGGTTATCTCGTTACCCAGCCCCCGCACACCGGGAACACCTGCCCCACAAAACAGCTGATCCCGTCACTGCACAATGACGCCGCAAACATCGCATCCTCGCGCGCGCTGACCAGTCGCCCCAGCGGCACCTCGCGTTTGAGCCGTTCCTGGAACTTCGGGTTGTCCTGCACTTCCTGCGGGAAATAGGTGGGGTTATCGACAAAATTCTGGGCAATGGCATTGACCTGCACATTGTGCCGGGCCATCTCCACGCCCACCGCCTGCACCCAGGCCAACTGGGCGCCCCGCGCCATGCTGTAGCTTGAGGTGCGTTTCATGCCACGCAAAGCCGAGGCACTGCCGAAAACGAGTATCCGGCCACTGCCCCGCTCGATCATTTGCGGCAGCACCGCACGTGCCAGCCGCGGCAGCGGGTAGACCATGTGCTCAAACAGATGCGCCAGTTCGTTGTCATCTGCTTCAGTCACCGGTGTCTGCGGCGCCGGCACCGCCAGATGCGCCAGCAGGATATCCACCTGCCCGGCTTCGCTGACCATACTGGCCGGCGCCTCCGGATCATTCACAGGGCCTCCCATGCCGATGACTTCGGCCCCAAGTTCAGTGAACACTTCCTGTAAAACCGGCCCCATGAAAGTATCGGCCTGGGTCAGCATCACCCGTTTACCCTTGAGATCAATTCCCGCCATGACTCCCCCTGATGGCACCGGATCAGGCAGAATAACGCCACCCGTATTTGTGACCACAATTCTGCACGGATGCCCCCATGCTACGCATTAACCGCCAGATTGCCATTCCCGACAGCGAGATCGAGATTCACGCTACCCGCTCGCAGGGCGCGGGCGGCCAGCATGTCAACAAGGCCGCCACCGCCGCGCACCTGCGGTTTGACATCCACGCCTCCTCACTGCCGGCAGATGTCCGCCAGCGCCTGCAGGCCCTGTCCGATCAGCGCATCAGCGCCGAGGGCGTGATCGTGATCAAGGCCCAGCGCTCGCGCAGCCTGGAGCGTAACCGCGAGGACGCGCTGGCCCGCCTGCGGGCCCTGATCCAGCGCGCCACCACCCGCCCGCGCCGGCGTATCCCCACCAAACCCGGCAAGGCCGCCAAACGCCGCCGGGTGGAAAAAAAGGTCAAACACGGGCGCACCAAGGCCCTGCGGGGCAAACCGTCAGCCAATGAATAATGGAAAAAAGTAAAAAGACAAAACAAAAGCGCCAACCATGAAGCGCATGAAGGTCATGAAGGGGGAATTTATAGCAATGCAGTTTCAGGATGGATATCAGGTCCGGTAGCAATTACCAATCGCAGCCACGACGACAGATCATTATCCCCTGCCGGAGAGCCGGCAACCGACGCCGGGGCTTCGGCAGTCACCTTCGTTGTCCGGGGCGACAAGCACGACCGGTACGTCGTGAGTTAATCGCCGTTTCTGCGGATCACACCCACCACCCGGCCTTCAATGATGAATTCCTCATCGCCGGCGGAGATCCGGATGGGTTCGAAATCGGGGTTCTCGGGTTTCAGTAGTACGTCGGCGCCGTCATATGAGAGGCGTTTGACGGTGACTTCATCGTGCAGGCGGGCGACCACGATCTGGCCCTCGCGGATATCGGGGGTGCGATACACGGCAACCAGGTCATCATCGAGAATCCCGGCATCCCGCATGCTCATTCCCCGCACACGCAACAGATAGTCCGCGCGGGGCCGGAACATGGCCGGGTCCAGGCGCACGTGAGCCTCCACATGCTCGGCGGCCAGCACCGGCGAGCCGGCGGCCACCCGGCCGATCACAGGCAGATTGATGAGCCCGTCCTGCGGAGCTTCATCAGGCTTGCGGGGCAGCCGGATACCGCGCGAGGCGCCGGGCATGAGCTGGATCGCACCCTTGCGGGCCAGTGCCCGCAGGTGCTGCTCGGCGGCATTAGCCGAGCGAAACCCCAGCGTGCGGGCAATCTCGGCCCGTGTGGGCGGCATGCCTTCACGGGCGATGCGCTCACGGATCAGGTCGAGAATTTCCTGTTGTCTGGGTGTAAGCGCGTCCATATGTTTATTTATACACTTTCGTGTGATGATTGCAATATCCGTCAATGAGTATGCCCGGATCAGCAGGTCTGCACCAAGCCCCCGATCACGGCATAATAGTGCCTATGAATGACAGCCATCCCTCCCCCGCTCGTCCGGCTCGTTTTGATGGTCGCCGCTTTCACAACCAGCGCGGTGCAGCGCGGCGTTTCGGCGCCTTTCTGCGCTGGATGTTCACCCGCAAACGCGGCATCTGGCAGCGGAATATGACGGCAACGCCCGGCCCACCGCCGCCGCGTCGTGTTAACGGGGATGCCCTGCGGGTGACTTTCATCAACCACGCGACGGTGCTGATCCAGACCGGCAGCATAAATATACTCACCGATCCGATCTGGTCGGAGCGCGCCAGCCCCCTGTCCTTTGCCGGTCCCCGGCGCTACCGGCCGCCGGGCATTCGTTTCGAGGACCTGCCTGCCATTGATCTGGTGTTGCTCAGCCATGACCACTACGATCACATGGATATCCCGACACTCAAACGACTGCAACAGCGGGATAACCCGCTGATCGTGGCCGGCCTGCGCCAGCGGGAGGTACTGGAACGCTATGGTCTG
>PWYF01000137.1 GCA_003567955.1 Thiotrichales bacterium | reverse complement strand
AGGAGCTGATGGAAACCCGCGAGGGCTACCAGGCCGACCTCGAACGCTTCCGCGAACTTCGGGAAGAAGGGAAAATTTGATCAATCGTTTTACGTGATTACGTGGTTAAGTGATTACGTCGCGAGAAAGACTGTTGCTGACCCGAAAATCCGCAACACGCGCCGACAATGTTGTGGTTACGTGATTAAGTGTTAGGTGGTTACGTCGCGGGACGGACTGTTGCAGACCGGACAACCATGGCGCACGCGCCGATAGCGTTATTCTTCAAATTCAATGATTTGTGCGGCGCTGCCGCACACCGACACGTAACCACTTAATCACCTAACCACTTAATCACTGCTTTTGATAAGCGTTCCCACGCCTTCGTCGGTGAACAGTTCGAGCATCACCGCGTGTTCGACCCGGCCATCAACGATGTGGGCCGCGCGCACCCCGCCCTTGACTGCTTCCAGCGCGCACCGCACCTTGGGCAGCATGCCGCCCGAGATGGTGCCATCGGCAATCAGCCCGTCCACCTGCTCCGGTTGCAGACCGGTCAGCAATTTGCCGTCCCCGTCCAGTACACCGGCGGTATTGGTCAGCAGCATCAGTTTCTCGGCACCGATGACCTCGGCAATACGCCCGGCGACCAGATCAGCGTTAATGTTATAGGACAGGCCATCCTCGCCCACTCCCAACGGTGCAATCACGGGAATAAAGTCGCCACGGTCGAGGATATCCACGATGGCCGGGTCCACCGCGGCCACCTCGCCCACGTAGCCAATATCATCGTCTTCGCCAGCCTCGGCAAGCGTCAGTTTGCGGGCCCGGATCAGGCCGCCATCCTTGCCACTCAGACCCACCGCCCGGCCGCCATGGCGATTGATCAGTTGAACGATTTCCTTGTTGACCAGGCCGCCGAGCACCATCTCCACCACATCCATGGTCTCGCCATCGGTGACCCGCATGCCCTGTACAAAGCGCGTTTCCTTACCGATACGCTTGAGCAGTTCGCCAATCTGCGGCCCACCACCATGGACCACCACCGGATTGATGCCCACCAGCTTCATCAACACGATATCGCGTGCGAAACCGTTCTTGAGCTCCGGATCGGTCATGGCGTTACCGCCATACTTGATCACCACGGTCTTGCCGGCGAAACGCTGTATATAGGGCAGCGCTTCGCCCAGCACCCGGGCGACATTCATTGCTTCTTCAGACGACAAGGCCATAAATAACCCCTTCGGGGTTGTGATTAGGTGATTACGTGGTTACGTGATTAGGTGGTGGTGTGAGGCCAAGCCTCACTGTCTCTATAGAATGTGCGATTTTATCGCACACAACCACTTAATCACTTAAGCACGTAATCACTTAAAACTGCCGCTGAATGCGCAGCATTCAGCGGCCCGTGTGGCCGAAGCCACCGGCGCCGCGTTCGCTGGACTCGAAATCCTCCACCACCCGCAGGCTGGCCTGCACCACTGGCACGATCACCAGCTGGGCAATGCGGTCGCCGGGATTGATGGTGAATGAAGTATTACCCCGGTTCCAGCAGGATACAAACAACTGGCCCTGATAGTCGGA
Source organism: Thiotrichales bacterium (assembly GCA_003567955.1). GTDB lineage: Bacteria > Pseudomonadota > Gammaproteobacteria > UBA5335 > SLRW01 > SLRW01. The sequence continues at coordinate 2,368 of PWYF01000137.1, read as the reverse complement.
ATCAATCAACCCCACCAGGTTACCGAGCACAATCCCGTGTTTGTGCCCCAGTCCCGAGCGCGGCAGAATCACCGCCGCCAGCCCCGGATCAGCCAGATGAATGGCCATGCCGGTGGGCAGCAACTCGGTCTCACCCGGCGCCAGCTCAATCGTCTGCTCGGGCAATGCCCGCAAGTCCATCCCCGCCGAGCCTTCAGTCGCGTATTCAGGCAGGGGGAATTCACTTCCCAATCGCGGATCCAGAATCCGCACATCGATACTGTGCACTAAACCACTCCCCGGATATCAATTGATTGGATTAACTGCCATTGTCGCGGCGACGGGCGGCGTAACGCTGGCCGATCAGATCAACCAGCGCGACGGCAAGTTGCGCCTTGGGCTGCTGTTCCAGCGCCTGCTCTCCGCCTGCCCACAGCACATGCAGGGCATTGTCATCGCTGTCAAAGCCGCGACCAGCATCATCGACCAGATTGGCTGCGATCATGTCCAGTCCCTTGCGCCGAAGCTTGTCCCCCGCGTGGCGAAGCAAATCATCGGTTTCAGCGGCAAATCCCACAGTAAAGGGCGGCTGCTTGCCCGACGCGACCGCTGTCAGGATATCGTCGGTTTTTTCCAGCGACAGGCTGAGGCGGTCAGCCTTTTTCTTGATTTTTTGTGCTTCCGGCGTGCCCGCACGATAATCCGCCACCGCCGCCGCCGCCACAAAAATATCGCAACCGGCCTGAACCCGGTTCACCGCCTCATGCATTTCTGCGGCGGTTTCCACATCAATGCGCGCCACCCCCGGCGGGGTCGCCAGGCTCACCGGCCCGCTGATCAGCGTCACCTGCGCGCCCGCCGCGGCCGCCGCCGCGGCCACGGCAAAGCCCATCTTGCCGGAGCTGCGGTTGCTGATATAACGCACCGGATCCAGCGGCTCGCGCGTGGGTCCCGCAGTGACCACCACCGAAAGGCCAGCGAGCACGCCTTCGACACCTGTCTGCAGTTGCTCCATCGCCGAAACAAGCTCGGTGGGCTCGAGCATGCGCCCGGCGCCGACTTCGCCGCAGGCCTGGTCACCCTCGCCCGGCCCCAGCAGACGAATTCCGCGCTGTTGCAACAATGCCGCGTTATCGCGCGTGGCCGGGTTGGCCCACATTTGTCGGTTCATCGCCGGGGCCAGGGCAACCGGCGCCTCGGTGGCCAGACACAGGGTGGTCAGCAGATCATCGGCCATGCCATGCGCCAGCCGCGCCATAAACCCGGCCGTCGCCGGCGCCACCAGCACCTGATCGGCCCAGCGCGCCAGCTCGATATGACCCATGGCCGCCTCGGCCTCGGCATCAAACAGCTCGGTACGCACCGGCTGGCCCGATACCGCCTGCAGGGTCAGGGGCGTTATAAATTCCGTAGCCGCGGGGGTCATTACCACCTGCACCGCTGCGCCAGCCTCTCGCAGCCGCCGCACCAGATCGGCACTCTTGTAGGCCGCTATACCACCAGTCACGCCCAGCAGAATATGTTTCCCGGCCAACTTGCTCATGCACGCTCCATCCATTCCATGCACCCCGTCACCAGGGCGCCAGCGGCCCTACTTTACCACCACAGGCTTGTCCGGCGCTGCCTCAGCCCGCACAATAGAGTCACCACAACATACGCAGGACACGGATGTCATGCCCATCAGCGACTGGCCGGATAGCGAACGGCCCCGCGAAAAACTGCTTGAACGCGGCCCCGCCGCGCTCTCCGATGCCGAATTACTGGCGATTTTCCTGCGTACCGGCACTGCCGGGCGTACTGCCGTGGATATGGGCCGTGAACTGCTTTCGCGCTTTGGCGGCCTGCGTGGGCTGCTCGGCGCACCGCGCGAGCACCTTTGCCAGGCCCCGGGGCTGGGTCCGGCCAAATACGCCCAGCTCCAGGCGGTGATGGAAATGGCCCGTCGCTTCATGGGCGAGGAACTGCACCGGGGCGAGGCGCTGACCAGCCCCGACGCCACCCGCCGCTTTCTGGCTGCTCACCTGCGGGATATTCCCTATGAGGTTTTTGCCTGCCTGTTCCTGGATAACCGCCACCGGGTCATCGAACTGGTGGAGCTGTTTCGCGGCACCATCAACGGCGCCAGCGTCTATCCCCGCGAGGTGGTGCGCGCGGCGCTGGAGCGCAATGCCGCCGCCGTGATTCTTTGCCACAATCATCCCAGTGGCTGCGCCGAGCCCAGCGAGGCCGACCGGCGGCTGACCCGTCGGCTGTGTGATGCCCTGGCGCTGGTGGATATCCGGGTGCTGGATCACATCGTGGTCGGCGACGGCCCCGGCGTCTCCTTCGCCGAAAGGGGGTTGATATAAACCAAAGTGGTTACGTGATTAAGTGATTACGTGGTTACGTT
>PWYF01000236.1 GCA_003567955.1 Thiotrichales bacterium | reverse complement strand
GGTTGAGCGTATTCCCCGCCTGGACGCCAACGGCGAGGATGAAGCGGACGACGACCCGGTCGACGACGAGGATTGATTCCTGCGACCAGACGTTGATCATCGCCCCTTAACGGGGGGGGTGTAGTCGGCGACTGTGTCACAAACCACAACAGTAACGGGAGCATCATGGGGCGAGTATTCAATTTCAGTGCCGGGCCGGGCGCCCTGCCACAGGAAGTTCTGGAGCAGGTTCGCGAGGAACTGCTGGACTGGCACGGTGCGGGCATGTCGGTGATGGAGATGAGTCACCGGGGCAAGGCCTTTGTCGGCATTGCCGAACGGGCCGAGCAGGATCTGCGCCGGTTGATGAATATTCCCGACAACTACCGGGTGCTGTTTTTGCAGGGTGGCGCCACCGGTCAGTTCTCGGCGGTGCCCATGAACCTGCTGGGTGATCATGACCGGGCCGACTATATCCAGACCGGCTCCTGGTCCAAAAAGGCCATCGCCGAGGCAGGTAAATACTGTCAGGTGAATGTGGCGGCCGAGGGCGGCAAGGACCAGCCCATGTCCATCCCCCCGCAGGACCAGTGGCAGACCGACTCGCAGGCTGCTTATCTGCACTACACGCCCAACGAGACCATTTCCGGCGTGGAATTTCACTGGGTGCCGGAAAGCGGGGATGTACCGCTGGTGGCCGATATGTCCTCGACCATTCTGTCGCGGCCGGTGGATGTGTCGAAGTTCGGGGTGATTTATGCCGGTGCGCAGAAAAATATCGGGCCGGCCGGCCTGACGATTGTGATTGTGCGCGAGGATCTGCTGGATCGCGCCTCGGCCCATACCCCCTCGGTCTTTAACTACAAGGTGCAGGCCGAGGCCGATTCCATGTCCAACACGCCACCGACCTTTGCCTGGTATGTGGCGGGGCTGGTGTTTCAGTGGATTCTGGAGCGCGGCGGGCTGGAGGCCATGGCCGAGCGCAACCGGGCCAAGGCGGACAAGCTTTATGGTTTTATCGACCAGTCCGGGTTCTATGCCAACCCGGTGGCGCGGGATTGCCGCTCCTGGATGAATGTGCCTTTTGTGCTCGCCGATGACGGCCTCGACAAGGCGTTCCTTGAGGGCGCTGAGGAGGCCGGTTTGGCGACTCTTAAGGGGCATCGTTCAGTAGGGGGCATGCGCGCAAGCATCTATAACGCGCTGGGCGAGGATGCCATTGATGCCCTGGTGGATTACATGAAGTCGTTTGAGGCCCGTCATGGTTGAAACCTGTCCAGGGTTTCAGCCTGATGGTGTTGTCACTGCAACCTGAACAGGATCGCAATGCACACTGTACTGACGCTTAACAATATTTCGCCGCGGGGACTGGAGCTGCTGCCTACGCACCGGTATCGCGTTGTCGACGATGCCAGCGACCCGGATGCGATTCTGGTGCGCTCGCACAAGATGCATGACATGGCTTTGGGCGACAGCCTGCTGGCCGTGGCTCGCGCCGGCGCGGGGGTCAACAACATCCCGGTAGACACAATGAGCCAGCGGGGGATCCCGGTGTTCAATGCGCCGGGCGCCAACGCCAATGCCGTCAAGGAGCTGGTGCTGGCCGGCATGCTTATGGCCATTCGCAATCTTCCGCAGGCACTTGAGTTCGTGCGCCGGCTTGAGGGCGACGGCGAAAGCTTCCACAAGGCTGTGGAAGGCGGCAAGAAAAAGTTCGCCGGTGGCGAGCTGCCCGGGCGTACGCTGGGTGTGATCGGACTCGGCGCGATTGGTGTCAAGGTCGCCAATGCGGCGCTGAGTCTGGGGATGAACGTGGTCGGCTATGACCCCAAGATTACCGTTGCCAGTGCCTGGGAGCTGTCTTCCGGGGTACGCAAGGCCCAGAGTCTGGAAGAAGTACTGGCTGAAGCGGATTTTATCAGCCTGCATGTGCCGTTGAATGAACACACCCGCAGCCTCATCAACGAACAACGCTTGCGCACCTGCAAGGATGGCGCGGTGTTACTGAACTTTTCCCGCGACGGCATTGTGGACATGCAGGCGCTGCCTTCATTCCTCGATTCCGGCCGGGTTCGTGCCTATGTTTCTGATTTCCCGGATCCCGAACTGCGCGGCCGGGATAACGTGATTGCCCTGCCGCACCTTGGGGCATCCACCCAGGAAGCCGAGGAAAACTGTGCGGTGATGGTGGTGAATCAGCTGCGGGAATATCTGGAAGACGGCAATATCACCAATTCGGTGAATTTCCCCGAAGCGGTGATGCCGCGGGCCGAGGAAGGTCATCGCATTTGTATCGCTAATGCCAATGTGCCCAATATGCTGGGCCAGATTTCCAGCCTGCTGGCAGAGCATGAGCTTAATATCATTGATATGCTTAACAAATCGCGTGGCGAGCTGGCCTATACGCTGGTCGACGTCGACAAGCCGGTGCCGGAATCGGTGCTGGATGGCTTGCGCAAGATTGAGGGCGTGTTGTCGCTGAGAACCCTGTAGTTCATCTGGTGATGCACCAAAGCCTGAAGGAACCCGCATGAGCGAGCAGGAACTTGAGCAACTGCGCCAGCGTATTGATGAGCTGGATACCCGGTTGCAGTCGCTGATTAGTGAGCGGGCCAGCCTTGCCGGTGAAGTGGCCGCGGTCAAGCAGCGAGAGGGCGGCGAGGGCGATTGTTATCGCCCGGCGCGCGAGGCCGAAGTGTTGCGTGCCGTGATTGAGCGCAACCAGGGTCCGCTGGATGACCAGACACTGGCCCGCATCTTTCGCGAAATCATGGCCGCCTGTCTGGCGCTTGAAAGCCCGCTGCGTGTGGCCTTTCTGGGGCCGGAGGGGACCTTCACCCAGGCCGCGGTGCACAAGCACTTTGGCCATGCGGTGGACAGCGCGCCGCTGGCCGCGATTGATGAAGTCTTTCGCGAAGTGGAGTCGGGTAATGCCGATTACGGGGTGGTGCCGGTCGAGAACTCTACTGAAGGGGTAGTCACCCACACCCTCGACATGTTCACCCGCTCGCGACTGCATATCTGCGGCGAGGTGATGTTGCCGGTGCATCATTGCCTGCTCGCGGACAGCGACGAGATGGGTGCAATCCACAGAATCTATGCCCACAGCCAGTCGCTGGCGCAGTGCCGGGAATGGCTGGATGCACATTTGCCCGGGGTTGAACGCATCGCGGTGAGCAGTAATGGTGAAGCCGCCCGCCGTGTGGCCAGTGAGGCAGGCAGTGCCGCTATCGCTTCGCGAGCCGCCGCGGAAATCCATGGCCTGACCCTGCTGGCCGAAAATATCGAGGATGAACCCGATAACACCACCCGTTTTCTTGTCATCGGTCGTGTTACCGTGCCCCCGACCGGGCAAGACAAGACTTCACTGCTGGTGTCCGCGCCCAATCGCCCGGGCGCCCTGCATGGCCTGATCGAGCCCTTTTCACGCCATGGGGTGAGCATGACGCGAATTGAGTCGCGGCCCTCGCGCCGGGCCCAGTGGGATTACGTGTTCTTTCTGGATGTGGAAGGACATGTGGAGGATTCCCCGCTGGCCAAAGCGCTGGCCGAGGTCGAATCACGCGCCAGTCTGTTACGAGTGCTGGGCTCGTACCCGGCGGCAGTCTACTGAAGCGGGAGGCAGGGATGGCTGATCAAGCGCAGCCGGCATGCATCCGGCATGCCTCGGCAGGGATTCAGGGGCTTTCGCCCTACCAGCCGGGCAAACCCGTCAGCGAGATCGAGCGCGAATACGGCCTCAGCGATATTATCAAGCTGGCCTCCAATGAAAGCCCGCTGGGCCCGGCGCCGGGGGCGCTGACAGCGGCGCGTGAGGCCCTGGCCGGGGTTGCGCAGTATCCCGATGGCAATGGTTTTGAGCTCAAACGGGCCCTGGCCCGTCGTCACGGGGTGGCACCGGAGCAGGTCGTGTTGGGCAATGGTTCCAACGATGTGCTGGATCTGGCGGCGCGGGTGTTTCTGGGGCCGGG
>PWYF01000157.1 GCA_003567955.1 Thiotrichales bacterium | reverse complement strand
CTGCCCCCCACCTTCGGCTGGCTGAAGCTCACCCGCCGCGGCCACTGGCTGCTGGAAGGCGACAAGCGCATCACCCATCCGCGCACCGTCGATTTCATCGGCCGCAACTACCTGCCCGATGAACAGGGCCAATGGTATTTCCAGAACGGCCCCCAGCAGGTGATGGTGCAACTGGAATACATGCCCCTGATCCTGCGCCTGAGCGGTGACAGGGAGGCGGGCGAAACCGGCTCACTGGTCACCCATACCGGTCTGCCGGTGGATCACCCCGACAGCGCCTGGCTGGACGAGGAAGGCTCGCTACTGCTGGCCACCGAGCACGGCCCGGCGCTGGTGGAAGACCGCGACCTGCTGGCCATAGCCGGCCTGATAGCCGACACCGACGGCCAGCCCATCGGCGAGGACAAACTCGCCGACGCCCTGGAAGCCTTCATGACCACCCCCGAACAAAATCCACTGAGCCTGCGTTACGCCGGCCGGCATCTGCCGCTCGGCATGCTCAACAGTGACGACGTCCCGCAGCATTTTGGTTTCGTTCCGGATCCGCAGCCAGCCGAATAGGTCCGGCTTCGGCGGTAGTTTTCAGTTTTCAGAGGGCGGGCGTCCGGGGTCTCGGGGGCCTGGCCGGGATGTGTGAGGTGGTGCAGTCAGGTCTGAATAAAAGCTTGAACCATGAAGAGCATGAAGCTCATGAAGGGACAATCTAACGCCCAATTCACGCGCCAGCATCGCTGGTCGCGTGCAATTGATTGTTAGAAGGCGGTTGTCGAGGAGTTTGCACAGTGATCTGCAAGCCGAGCGCCTTTGCGACTTTTGCGACTGTACTGAACGTAGGGTTACCTTCCGGTGATAAGGCTTTGTACAAGCCTTCCCGGGTAAGTCCTGTATCTCGTGCAAGTTGGCTCATGTTCCTGGCACGCGCTATAACACTCAACGCATGCACAATGAATGCAGGATCATCACCGGCTTCCTCGATGCAGGCCTCAAGATACAGTTGAATATCTTCTTCTGTTTCCAGGTGCTCTGCCGAATCCCAGCGTGTAGTTTTGATACCCATAGCCTTATACCTCCAACTGCCTGGCAATTTCTTTGGCTTTGGCGATATCAGCTTTTTGAGAACTTTTGTCGCCGCCGGATAGAAGTATCACGACAACAGCGTCTTTCTGTACAAAATAAACTCTGTAACCGGGCCCGTAGAAAATTCGCAACTCACTCACGCCTTCCCCGACGGGTGCCACATCGCCGAAATGGCCCATTTCGACTCGATCAATCCGGGCCTGGATTCGAGCCTTTGCCCGCCGGTCCTTGAGGGACCTGAACCATTTCGTGAATCTAGCCGTCGTCCTGACTTCTATCATCTGATAACTGTAGTTCACATGCCGGAATGTGTCAACTATGGTTCACGCAGATCTTCTAATAGTGATTAGTGGCGTTCTCTGATATTGAATCATCGTGACTTCCTCATAGCGCCACTTTTTCACACGGTCTCCGATCCTGAATGTCGAGTCAAGTCAATCACTTCCCCGCCTCACCGGACCAGCCGTGAATGATATGAAGCGTTCCTCTTTTAATGAAATCAATAATACTGTATAGATAGCCATGTACCGCAGGCGGGGCTATCTCGCGTTCATTTCGCGATTATTTCGCGGCTGCTCTTTCTTTGCGGCGCTTTGCGGGCTTTGCGCGAAACAAAAAACCACGCATGAAAACCACCCCAGGCTTCCCGGCAAGGTCCCAACCACATCAGACACCCGTCTGAACACTGAACACTGAAAACTCACCCCGACAGGGGTGACGACACTAGTACCCGATTGAGGCCATGTTATGCAGCATGGACCTCGACTACCTCGCCGTAGGAATGCGGTTCGGGGACAGGCTCGCCTTGTTCCTTGAGCTCTTCCAAATGGAATTCGATTGCCTCCCGGATGAGCTGGAGTACCTCTGCACGGGTTTCACCCACAGCAACGCATCCCGGCAAATCCGGAACATACGCCCCCCAGCTTGCAGGACCTTCTTCTACAATGACGGTGAATTGCACGGGCATCTCCTGCTACTTTAGGCCTGCCTGCTTAAGTACATTATTCAGGGTGCCGGGTGGCACATCAATGTTGGGCTTTCCTGAAACCGTAACAGTTCCCTGCTTCGTTGGATGCTTGAACTGCCGGTGGCTTCCGCGCTGCCTGGCCTGAACCCAGCCATCCGCTTCAATGCGCTTGATCAAATCCCTGACCTTCATTGAGAGGTGTTCCTTACCTCGCTCTATGCCGTATGACAGTGCTCAGGTGGCTTAAATTACCGTAATTTGCTCGCGGCGCCACTTTTTCTACACGTTCTCCGATGCTGTACAGGGTGTCAAGAAGTGAAGCGGGAAAGCTGGAAGGTGGGAATGCTGGAAGGTCTGGTGCTTTTTTCTTTCCCGCCTTCCCGCTTTGCTCTGTCGTACTAATCCTCCCCCCAGCTCAGACTGCGATAATCAAAGCCCTGCTCAAGACTCGCCTTGACGATTTTGAAATAAGGCGAGATATCGAAATCCCGGGGCACGAACAGACTGTGGTCGCGAATATGCAGCAGATCACGGCTGCGGCGGGACTCATCCAGCACCTCCACATGCGGCAAAATGGGGTAGCGCACCGACTGGAAGGCCTGCGCGATCAGCGAGGAGCAGATGGCGCGGGTCGGGTCGCCGCTGCCCAGCGCTACCAGTCGCCGGCGATAGCGGCCCGGCACCGGCGGTTTCTGGATCAGATAGCGCGCCAGATCGACAATATTCTTGACGTCGTATTGGTAGCCCAGCCGCGTCTGCATATAGGCCACCACTTCATCCACCACCTCGGGCGCCAGCCCCACGGGGCGACAAATCCGGGTATGGGTATCGGCATAAAAGGACAGGGGCACCGCCCGAACGCCTTCGTTCACATCGGCCTCGAGCAGCATGTGAGCGCGCTCACCGCTGGCACCGGGATTCAGCGCATCACCCACATACAGCGCCGCATGCGACCAGGTGGACTGGGTCAGGTACTTGATGGCCTCGCTGAAGCGGCTGCTACCTTCCACCAGCAGCACATCGCCCTTGCGGATCGTCGCGGCAATACGCCCGATATCAGCCGTTGCCGACGAGGCCTGGCCTTGCCGGGGCTTGGCCAGAAAATACGCCAGCCGCCGCCCGATAAATCGCAGCATGCTCCCCCCTGAATCCGCCGCCGCCTGACAAGCAAGACCCTCCCACAGCCGGTTAGCTTGCGACTATCGGGGCCTCACCGGGATGCGCTGGGGTCTATCAAGCGTGATTTGTATGGCCTCACGCAAAGCCGCCAAGCCGCAAAGAAAAAAATAAATGAGAGTTTTTTGATGGGGGTGGCTGATGTGGTTGGGAGCCTGACCGGGATGTGTGAGTGGTGCAATTAGTTCTGAAAAAAGCCTGAACCATGAAGAGCATGAAGGTCATGAAGGGGTGTTAGCTTATGGTTAACATTTTTTGATTCCCCTTTGCGGCTTCGCGACTTTGCGTGAGGAATAATCCCACACTGAATAAACCATCCCGCATATCCCGATCAGGCCCCCAACCACATCAGGCGCCCCCGTCTGAAAACTGTGTTTTTTAATTTTCGTCGTAGGTAAACGCTTCGCGGTGGAATTCGGCGGCGGCCATGACCTCCTTCAGGCCGCATTCACCCGGCTCGGGCGGCTCGGCGCCGGCCAGCACGGCCAGCACGGACCGGGCACCATGTGACAACGACTCCAGGTTGTAGCCGCCCTCCAGCACAAAGGTGAGCCGACCGTCACAGTGACGCTCGGCCGTTTCCATCAGCACCCCGGTCATGGCTGCGAAGCCTTCGTAGGAGACATTAAGCGCCAGGTCATACCAGTGCGGGTCAAAACCGGCGGAGACCAGGATCAGGTCCGGCTTGAACCAGTCCGCCGCCGGCACGACGATTTCGCGCAACGCGGCCAGG
>PWYF01000111.1 GCA_003567955.1 Thiotrichales bacterium | reverse complement strand
TTGGTGACCATGCCGTCAATGACCGGCGCGGTGGTTTTGCGGGCTTCCTCGGCGGCCTTGGCGTCGCCGCTTTCAATCGCGCGCAGGGTGCGCTTGATGTGCGTGCGCATGCGCGAACGCAGGCTGGCGTTGTGCTTGCGACGCACTTCTGACTGACGTGCCCGCTTTTTGGCTTGTTTGCTGTTGGCCAAGGTAAACCTCGTCTTGAATACTGGTGTTCCTGGAAAGTGCCTTTCCTGCTTGGGGCAGACACCGGGAAGGCCGCAATCTTGCTGATTTTGCACGGGGATGTCAACCGCGCGAGTACGCTCGCGCGGCGTCTCAGGTCTCAAGTCTAAAGTCTCAGGACGGTTTTGCGCCTGCGCCGCTTCAACGCTGTGTCGTGCTGAAGCACGACCAATCATTATTCTTCTACTCATCCCGATGTGCGCGAAGCGCACAAGCCGTCGTCTTAAGACCTTCGACTTTAGACTTACAACGCCCGCGCTGTGCGCGGGTTAGATTTCGAGTAATCCGCGCAGGGTGCGGCGGGTGGCCTTGTGTTCCTGCGCCGTGAGTCGGGTTAGCGGGCCTTCGCCGAGGCGGCCCCTGTCGATGGCACGGAGTTGCTCCACACAGATGAATGAGTCCTTCAGCAACCTGTCGCGGGCCGGCAGGCGTACGCGCAGGGGTTCGGCGCCTTCATGCAACCGGCTTGTCAGCGGGGCGACCAGCACTGTCGGCAGGCCGGCTTCGGTGACGGCATTGGTCTGGAGGACAACCACGGGGCGGGTTTTGCCGATTTCCCGTCCCTGGTTGGGGTTTAACCGTGCCACCCATACCTCCCCGTATCGCGGGGTTACTTCCACCATGGATCATCCTTGTTGATGTGATCTTCCCTGGTATTTTCTTCTTCCAGCGGGGCAAATTCTTCGGCGATCGCGAGCGCATCGGCGCGCAATGCCGGATCTTCGCCGATTGCGTGCGCGGCGTGAGAAAGCTCGGCGCGAAAACGGTCACGTTCCAGTTCCACCAGGTATCGCCGGATGGCTTCCCGGGCGAGTTCCGAGCGTGAGCGCCGGGCCAGCCGGGCTTCATCGGCCAGCCGGGCTTCGAGCGCTTCCGGCAAACGGACATTCAGCGTACTCATAAGGCATCTCTGCGTTTTGTGTTACGTTCAGTATGACAAAAATAACCGCGCGAGCAAGCTCGCGCGGCGTTTTAGGTCTAAAGTCTAAAGTTTCAGGACGGTTTTGCGCCTGCGGCACTTCAACGTGATGTCGTGCTGAAGCACGACGATTCATCAACGACGGAACACGGAACACGGTAAACGGAAAACGTCCGCGCTATGCGCGGGCTGTGTCGTGCGAAAGCACGACGGTTTACAATCACGTAACCACGTAATCACGTAACCACTTAACAACGCCGGGCGAAGCCCGGCCCGGAGAAATGATTTGAAAGAAGGCGCCGCCAGATTGTTTCGATCCACGGCGGTTGTGTCTTCGCTGACGCTGATTTCGCGCATTCTCGGCTTTGTGCGTGACGTGGTCTTTGCCCGGGTGTTTGGCGCCGGGCCCGCCATGGACGCCTTCCTGGTGGCCTTCAAGATCCCCAACTTCATGCGTCGGCTGTTTGCCGAGGGCGCGTTTAACCAGGCCTTTGTGCCGGTGTTTTCCGAGTACCGCACCCAGCGCAGCCGTGAGGAGCTGGAAGAACTGGCGGACCGGGTGTTTGGCACCCTGGCGGCGGTGTTGTTCGCGATCACCCTGGTGGGGGTGGTCGCCGCGCCGGTGTTGATCGCGATTTTCGCCCCCGGTTTTATCGGCAAGGAAGACGATCAGTACGCGCTGGCCACCGAGCTGTTGCGGCTGACATTCCCCTATCTGCTGTTTATCTCGCTGACGGCGTTTGCCGGCAGTATGCTCAACAGCTACGGGCGGTTTGCGGTGCCGGCGCTGACGCCGGTGCTGCTGAATATCTGCCTGATTGTGGCGGCGCTGTGGGGCGCGCCGCATTTTGAAGATCCGGTGCGGGCGCTGGCCTGGGGGGTATTCATCGCCGGCGTGGTGCAGTTGCTGTTCCAGTTGCCCTTTTTGATGCGCTTGAAGATGTTGCCGCGGCCGCGCTGGGGCTGGCGTTTCGAGGGCGTACGCAAGATCATGAAGCTGATGCTGCCGGCCATATTCGGCTCCTCGGTGGCGCAGATCAATCTGCTGCTCGATACCATTATTGCCTCTTTTCTGGTGGCCGGCAGTGTGAGCTGGCTGTATTACTCTGACCGCCTGATGGAATTCCCGCTGGGGTTGTTCGGCATTGCCCTGGGCACGGTGATTCTGCCGGCGCTGTCGCGCCGCCATGCCGAGGGCGACCCGGCGCGCTTCAGCGAGACGCTGGACTGGGCGCTGCGCCTGACGGCGATATTCGGCGTGCCGGCGGCGCTGGGGTTGGGGGTGCTGGCGGCGCCGATTCTGGCGACGCTGTTTTTGTCCGAGGCCTTCACCGCCACCGATGTGCACATGGCCAGCCTCAGCCTGATCGCTTATGCCTTCGGCTTGCCCGGGCTGATACTGGTCAAGGTGCTCACGCCGGCCTTTTTTGCCCGCCAGGACACCATGACGCCGGTGAAGATCGGGGTGGCGGCGATGGCCACCAATATGGCCCTGAACCTGCTGTTTGTGGTGCCGCTGGCGATATACGGTGTTTCCGGCCTGCATGCGGGCCTGGCGCTGGCCACTTCGCTGGCGGCGTGGCTGAATGCGGGGCTGCTGTACCGCACCCTGAGAAAGCGCGATATCTACCGCCCGGGGCGCTGGTGGCGGGTGACCGGTGTACAGGTGGGGCTGGCCTCGGCGGCGATGCTGGGGTTCCTGCTGTGGGGTAGCCTGGAGGCGCCGTGGCTGGAATACGCCACGCTGGAGCGTGTGGGTGCGCTGACCTGGTGGGTTGTGGCCGGGATAGGGGTGTATGTGCTGGTGCTGGCGGGGACGGGCATGCGTCCGCGCCATCTGCGCGGCCCGGCGGGGACGGAATAAGCGGCTTCGCCGCCGTTTTAAGTCTAAAGTCTAAAGTCTTAAGACGTCTTAAGACATAAGACCTAAGACTTTAGACTTCTACGTGCATGACTTCGCGGCCTGAGTCCGTATAATCAGGGGCTTTCCGGGGCGGTGTTCATTCTGCCTCGCCATTTTGCTCCGATCGGGCCGTCAGCGGCGGCAAGCGAATTATGGAACTGATCCGCGGCCTGCATAATCTGCGACGGCAACACCGGGGCTGTGTGGCCACCATCGGCAATTTTGACGGGGTGCATCTGGGCCACCGGCATGTGCTCTCGCAACTGCAACAGGCGGCCAGCGAACACGGCTTGCCGTCGCTGGTGATGACCTTTGAGCCCACACCGCGCGAGTATTTTGCGCCGGAAGCGGCGCCGGTGCGTCTGACGGCCTTGCGTGACAAGCTCGAGGCGCTGCAGCAAAGCGAAGTCGAGCGGGTGCTGTGCCTGCGCTTTGATGCGCGGCTGGCGAATATGCCGGCAGCGGATTTTATCCGCGAGGTGCTGGTGGAGCAGCTCGGTGTGCGGCATCTGGTGGTGGGTGATGATTTCCGCTTTGGTCGCAAGCGCCAGGGCGATTTCGCCATGCTGGAGCAGGCCGGGGGCGAGTACGGTTTTGATGTTGAGCGCATGGGCACGCGCGAGATTGACGGCGCGCGGGTGAGCAGTACGCGCATCCGTGAGGCGCTGGCGCAGGGGCAGCTGGACCTGGCGGCGCGGTTGCTGGGGCGGCCCTATACCCTCTCGGGCCGGGTGGTGCGGGGCAAGCAGCTCGGCCGTGAGCTGGGCTACCCCACCGCCAATATACCGCTGGCGCGCTGGCGCAGTGCGGTGGCGGGGATCTACGCGGTGCGCGTGGCCTGTGGCGACGAGGTGCATACCGGGGTCGCCAGTGTGGGCACGCGGCCCACGGTGAATGATGACGATACCGTGCTG
>PWYF01000018.1 GCA_003567955.1 Thiotrichales bacterium | reverse complement strand
TTTCTGCGCTGGATGTTCACCCGCAAACGCGGAATCTGGCAACAGGATATGACGGCCGTACCCGGCCCGCCACCGCCGCGCCGTGTTGACGGGGATGCCCTGCGGGTCACTTTCATCAACCACGCCACGGTGCTGATCCAGACCGGCGGCATGAATATCCTCACGGACCCGATCTGGTCTGAGCGCGCCAGCCCCCTGTCCTTTGCCGGCCCCCGACGCTATCGACCACCGGGGATTCGCTTCGATGATTTGCCCGCTATTGATCTCGTGTTACTCAGCCATGATCACTACGACCACATGGATATCCCTACGCTCAAACGACTGCAACAACGGGATCATCCGCTGATCGTGGCGGGTCTGCGACAGCACGAGGTGCTGGCAGGCCATGGCCTGGTCCGAGTGCACGAGCTGGACTGGTGGGGTGAGTTGACGATTGACAAGGGCCTGCGACTCACTGGTGTGCCTGCGCGACACTGGACCGGGCGCGCCCTGTTCGATCAGGGCCGGCGGCTGTGGCTGGGCTTCGTGCTGCACACAGCCAGTGGCCCGGTCTACTTTTCGGGCGACACCGGCATGGGCCCGCATTTTGAACAGATTCAGCGGCATTTTGGGCCGCCGCGTCTGGCCATCCTGCCCATCGGCGCCTGGCTGCCCCGCTGGTTCATGGCACCGGTGCATATCTCGCCAAAGGAAGCCGTACAGACGCACCTGCAAATGCAGGCCCGTATGTCGATGGCGGTGCATTTTGGCACTTTTGATCTGGCTGATGACGGGCAACACGAAGCGCCCGAAGCGCTCCGCCAGGCCCGCAGCGAGCACAACCTAAACGAAGACGTGTTCTGGCTGCCGGAGTTTGGCGAAGGTCGGGATATACCGGGCCATTGAGGGGGGTACCCGGAATCAGTCGGCCAGCCGTATCCGACTGCGCGAGAGCCAGCGCCGCAGAAGCCCCTGACGGGGCGCAAACACCAGCGCCAGGGCAAAAATCGCACTGGCCACCAGCACAATGGCGCCGCCGGAGGCGACGTTGAACAGGAAGGAGAGATACAGCCCCACCACCGCCGAAAGCATACCGATGGCTGCCCCCAGCCAGATCATGCGCGGCAGGCTGTTGACCAGTAGATAGGCTGTCGCTCCCGGCGTGACCAGCATTGCCACCACCAGCACAATGCCCACCGTTTCCAGGCTGGCGACAATGGTCATCGTCAGCAGCAGGATCAGCCCGTAATGCAGCACGGTGATATTCAACCCCTGGGTGCGCGCCTGAACGGAATCAAAGGTGTACAGGAAAAGCTCCTTGTAGAACAGCAACACCGCCAGCAGCGCGATCACACCTGCCACCAGCGTCAGCATCAGAGTCTCCGGACCAACGCCCAGGACATTACCAAACAGAATGTGCATTAAATGGGTAGAAGTCTGGATCTGGCTGATAATCACGATGCCCACCGCAAAGGCGGCGGTAAACATCAACCCCATGGCGGCGTCCGCCTTGATGCGGGTGTTGTGTTCGATAAAGCCGATCCCCACCGAAGTCAGCGCCCCGGTCACGAAGGCGCCGATAAAAAACGGCCACCCCAGCAGGTAGGCGATGGCCACGCCGGGCAAGACCGCGTGGGAAATCGCATCGCCCAGCAGTGACCAGCGCTTGAGGATGACAAAACTGGAGAGCATGCCGCAGATACCGCCCACCACCAGCGCGGTGAGCAACGCTCGTTGCATGAAGGCATACTGAAATGGCTCGGCCAGCGTCTCGGGCAGCAGATTGACAAACAGCATCAGCACCGTGATTAACGCATCCACCGCCAGCTGCCCAAATTGGTAAAGCCGTTCCAGCATACCGTGCTTATCCCTGGGTTGGTGTCAGGCGCCGCGCGGAGCCGGGCACCCAGCGTGCCGCTGCGGTCCGGGCGATCATCTCATCGGTCAGCATTTCATCACGCGTACCGCTACCCACCACGGTATGGTTGATCAACACCACATGATCCGCATGCGTGCGAGCGCTGATCAGATCATGGGTGACGGTGAGAATGGTACGCCCTTCATCACGCACCCGATGCAAGACCTGCATAATCAGGTCTTCGCTGGCCCGGTCCACGCCGGCCAGCGGCTCATCCAGCAACAATATGGCGGCATCCTGGGCCAGCGAACGGGCCAGCAGGGTGCGTTTTTTCTGCCCGCCGGAAAGTGCCGATATGGGCCGATCCGCATACTCGCTCATATTCACGGCCCGCAAGGCCTCGCGCACCGCGCGCCGATGGTCGCTACCGGCCAGCCGTGGCGGCAGAAAACGGCGCCAGCCGCCCTCGCTGCGCATGCGCCCGTAGCGGGCGGACATCACCACATCGTGCACCGACACGGGAAAGTCCCAGTCGATTTGCTCCTCCTGGGGCATATAGGCAATCAGCCCACGGGCCCGGGCCTCACCAGGCGATTGTGCCAGTACGCTGACTTCTCCCGCCACTGGCTGCAGGATGCCGACCAGCACCTTGAACAGGGTCGATTTACCTGCCCCGTTGGGCCCCACCAGGGTGACCAGCTGGCCCTGCTGTATATCCAGGTTGACCCGGCTGAGCACCACGGTCTCGCCGTAGGCCGCGAAAAGATCCCGCACCTGAATCGCGGCCCTGTTCGAGGTCTCTTGCTGCGCGACGCTACTCAAGAGACCTCCTCCAGCGCTTCGGCTATTAACCGGGCATTATGCCGCATCATCTTGAGGTAGGTCTCTGCCCCACTCCCTGCCGGCCCCAGAGAGTCAACATACAATGGGCCAGCCACCTCAACCCCGGTATCCCGCGCCAGGCTCGTGACATAACGGTCACTGATGGTGCTTTCCCAGAACACGGCCGCCGGACGGCGCTGCTCAATCACGCCGGTAATTCGCATGATCTGGCGCGGACTGCCTTCCACCTCGGCGTTATTGCCCCAGATGCCGTCATGAAAAAAACCATAGGCTTCGGCGAAATAGGGAAAAGCCGCCTCGCTGGTGATCAGCACACGGGATGACTCGGGAATGGCCGCAAACTTGTCGGCAACTTCCCGGTGCAAAGTCTCAAGCTGATCAACATAGGCTTGCGCGCGTGCCTCATAGCCTGCCGCATTCGCCGGATCATGCCTGGCCAGTGTTTGCGCTATCACCCCCACATATTCGACTACGGCACGTGGATCCATCCACATGTGCGGATCAGGCTCACCGCTGTAATCACCGGTAATAATATGTTGCACCGGGTAATCACTGCGCTCGGCAAGGCCGATCAGAGGAACATCCTCACCCACGGCCACCGCAACCTGGCGCATCCACTGCTCCAGCATCATCCCGTTGTAAAACACCAGATCGGCTGATTCCAGATCAATAAAATTGCGTGGCTGCAGTTCCCATTCATGCACTTCAGCCCCTACAGGTGTCAGTACGCGCAAATCGATATGCTCGCCCCCCACCGCTTGTAACCAGTCGCCAATCAGGCTGAAGGTTCCCACCACCACCAGCGGGCGATCTTCCGCACCTGGCTGAGGTTGCTCAGGCGCGGGTGACCGCCCCATCAACACCAGGATCGCGACGAGCACCACCAGGGCAATCGCCAATACCAACCCATGGCGGGATAAAAAACGAAAAAAATCTCTCATCTGGAATGCTCAAGACCCCGATTCAAAGTGGACAGTACTCTGCCGGACGCCGGGCCGGGGGAAACGACGATTGACGGCTCCTGCAGTTTAGCTGATCGAAGGGCAAGGCATAAAGCACAAACAAGAAAGCCCGGTCATTGACCGGGCTTTAAGGAAACGCTGATTAATTCGTCGCGCCTCAGGCTTTACCAGTTAGCCAGGATCAAGGCGCGACTTTGAAAACGTATCGTGAATACGTTGAAAAGTCGCAACGCAGAGGCTGGCTAACTGGTAAAGCCCCGAAGGGCGGGCCCTGCGCCCCGCCCCTTCGGGGCCGCCTCCGCTTCGCTGCGGCGTTCAAATCTGCTCCCGGCAAATTTGTCGAACCGGGG
>PWYF01000099.1 GCA_003567955.1 Thiotrichales bacterium | reverse complement strand
TTCCCCGACATATAATTCCTGGCTCGATTGCGGGGTGGAGCAGTCTGGCAGCTCGTCGGGCTCATAACCCGAAGGTCGCAGGTTCGAATCCTGCCCCCGCTACCAGGTTTGAAGCATAGAGAGAAAAGCCCCTGGTCAAAGGGGCTTTTTTCGTTTCAGGGTTCCGGAAACCGCCAGTACCGGGGCTGACTGAAACATTACGAATGGACGAGGTTGCGCACGAAGCCATGGCGACACGCGATCGACTGGAAATGCTATTGGCGCCGATCATCAGTGATCTCGGGTATGAGTATGTCGGAATCGAATACTCGTCCAACCCGAAGAACCGGGTATTGAGGATCTACATTGACCGGCCTGAGACCGGTGTTGATCTTGATGACTGCGAAACCGTCAGTCGGGAAGTTTCGGCGATGCTCGATGTCGAGGAGCCGATCAGTGGTCAGTACACCCTGGAGGTTTCTTCGCCGGGTGTGGAGCGACCGCTGTTTACCGCCGACCACTTTCGCAAGCACATCGGCGAAGTGGCGCGTGTGCAGCTCGAAGCGCCGGTGGATGGAAGGCGCAAGTTCAAGGGCGCCATTGTTGCGGTTGAAGACGATGAGGTTTGCCTAGAAGTTGATGGTCAGCAATGGAAGTTACCGCTGGCCAGTCTCGGCAAGGCGCGATTGGCGCCGGACCTGGATACATTGTTCGCTGAACGGGAATGAATGAAACAACCCTATTTACTGAGATTCTAGTCTGGACATTAGTGCGATGAGCAAAGCGAAGGGCAAGGAAATTCTGCAGGTGGCCGAGGTCGTCTCGAACGAGAAGGGCCTGGACAAGGACATTATCTTCGAAGCGATCGAGGCTGCGCTGGCCTCGGCGGCCAAGCGTCGTCACCCCGAAGATATCGATGTCCGGGTGGCCATTGATCAGAAGACCGGCGATTACGAGGCGTTTCGGCGCTGGGAAGTGCTTCCCGACGAAGACACCGAGGAAATCGAATTCGAAACCGAGGACCGTCAGATTCGCCTGGCCGATGCCCGTGAGACCGATGAAACTCTCGAAGTTGGAGATTACATCGAAGAGCCCATGGAACCGCCGGAATTTGGCCGCATTGCGGCCCAGGCCGCCAAGCAGGTCATAGTGCAAAAGGTTCGCCAGGCCGAACGCGAGCAGGTGGTCGACGCCTACAAGGACCGGGTTGGTGAAATGGTCCACGGCAAGATCGAGCGCATGGAACGCGGCGGCATCGTCCTGGATCTGGGCGAAAACGCCAAGGCATTCATTCCATCGCGTCATACCATTCCGGGTGAAAACCCGCACATGCATGACCGGATTCGCGGATATCTCTACGAAGTGCGGCCCGACCAGCGCGGTCCACAGCTTTTTGTCAGCCGCACCATGAACGAATTTCTGATCGAGCTGTTCAAGCTTGAGGTGCCCGAAATTGGCCAGGAGCTGATCGAGATCAAGGGTGCCGCCCGTGATCCCGGCCGGCGCGCCAAGATCGCCGTGCATGCGCTTGATGCGCGCACCGATCCGATCGGCGCCTGTGTCGGCATGCGTGGCTCACGTGTCCAGGCGGTGTCCAACGAACTGGCCGGTGAGCGCATCGACATCATCATGTGGGACGAAAACCCCGCCCAGTTCGTCATCAACGCGATGGCGCCGGCCGAGGTCAATTCCATCATCGTGGATGAAGACTCGGGCAGCATGGACATTGCCGTCGACGAGGAAAATCTTTCACAAGCCATCGGTCGAGGTGGGCAGAACGTGCGCCTGGCGGCCGAGCTGACCGGCTGGACACTCAATGTCATGACCATCGAGGAAGCCGAGCAGAAAAGCGAAAGCGAGTCTCGTTCAGTCCTTGAGATGTTCAAGACCAAGCTCGATGTCGACGAGGAACTGGCCGGAATTCTGGTCCAGGAAGGATTTACCAATGTCGAGGAAGTGGCTTACGTCCCCGAGGCGGAGTTGTTGGCAATCGAGGAGTTTGACGAGAATATGGTCGCCGAGCTTCGCCAGCGCGCCCGCGACGCCCTGCTGACCCAGATGATTGCATCCGAGGAGCAGCTCGAGGAACATCGGCCGGAGCAGGATCTGCTGGATCTCGAGGGCATGACCGAGTCGATTGCTTTTCGACTGGCCGAGAACGGCATTCGCACGCGTGACGAACTGGCCGAGTGTGCCGTTGACGAGCTTGAAGATGTCAAGGGTCTGGAGCCGGAGCTGGCGGCCGAGTTGATCATGAAGGCTCGAGCCCACTGGTTTACCGAAGAATAATAGAATCGAGCATCACTGCAAGGAAGACTGAATTATGTCGCAGGTTACCGTGAAACAACTGGCTGAAGTTCTGGGCGTGGATGTCGACCGCCTGATCAGCCAGCTCAAGGACGCCGGGATCGAGGCCAGTGATCCATCGGCGGCGGTGACCAATGAGGACAAGAAAAAGCTCTTGTCCTACTTGCGCACCAGTCATGGCAAGGGCGTGCTCGAGGACAATTCCGGGCCGCGCAAGGTGACTCTCAAGCGCAAGACCGTCAGTGAACTCAAGGTGCCCAGCGGTGGCGCCGGTCGTGGGCCACGCAGTCGCGGTGCGGCGCCGTCACGCACGGTCAATGTCGAGGTTCGCAAAAAGCGCACCTACGTCAAGCGGCGGGCGATCGCCGAGCAGGAAAGCACGGACCCGGAACGCGAAGCGGCGGCCAAGGCGCTGGAAGAATCCCGGCGCGCGCGTGAAGAGGCTGAGCTGGCCGAGCGTGAAGAGGCCGAACGTCGCAAGGAAGAAGCCGAGCGTCTCAAGCAGGAGGAGCTCGAGCGCGAGAAAGCCGAGGAAGAAGAGCGCAAGCGTCGCGAAGCCGAGGAGGAAGAGCGCCGCAAACAGGAAGAAAAGGAACGCGCCCTGGCTGAAGCCCAGGCCCGGGTCGAGGCCAAGGTGGCCCGCCAGGCGGCCGAACGCGAAGCCGAGCGCAAGCGTCGTGGCGGGCGTGATGAGAAGCGCGATGAATCACGCACTCGCTACGGGCGCGAAGAATTGCACGTGACGCCCAAGTCCAAGCGACGCAAGCCCAAGCGCAAGCCTCGGGTTTCGTCGGCGCCGACCGAGCACGGCTTCCAGATGCCGACCGAACCGGTGCGCCGAGCCATTGAAATTCCCGACTCCATTACCGTCGGTGAGCTGGCCAAGCTGATGGCGGTCAAGGCCGGTGAATTGATCAAGGCCCTGATGAACATGGGTTCGATGGTGACCATCAATCAGACCCTGGATCAGGAAACCGCCATGCTGGTGGTCGAGGAAATGGGCCATGAGGCCAAGGTCGCTCAGGCTCATGACATCGAGCAGGAACTGGTCGCCACGGAAGAGTCCGATGATGCCGAAACCGTCACCCGGCCGCCGGTGGTCACGGTCATGGGCCATGTCGATCACGGCAAGACCTCGTTGCTGGACTACATCCGCCGCGCCAAGGTGGCAGCCGGCGAGGAAGGCGGCATCACCCAGCACATCGGCGCTTACCATGTTGAAACCGAGAATGGCGTGGTGACTTTCCTGGATACTCCGGGACACGCGGCCTTTACCGCCATGCGCGCCCGCGGTGCCCAGGCCACCGACATCGTCATCCTGGTGGTGGCCGCCGATGATGGCGTCATGCCGCAAACCAAGGAAGCCATTCAGCATGCCCGGGCAGCCGGCGTGCCGCTGATTGTGGCGGTCAACAAGATGGACAAGCCCGAGGCTGACCCGGACCGGGTCAAGTCCGAACTGGCCGCCGAGGAAGTGGTCCCCGAAGACTGGGGCGGCGAAGAAATCTTCGTACCGGTTTCGGCGGTCACCGGCGATGGCATCGATGAGCTGCTGGAAGCGGTTCTGGTGCAATCCGAGGTACTCGAACTCAAGGCCGCTCCGGGTCGGCGTTGCCGCGGGGTTGTGGTCGAGTCGGCCCTGGACAAGGGGCGTGGGCCGGTGGCCACCATCCTGGTTCAGGATGGCACACTGAAGCGTGGTGACATGATCCTGGCCGGCGAAGAATT
>PWYF01000110.1 GCA_003567955.1 Thiotrichales bacterium | reverse complement strand
TCAGATGCTTGAGTATTTTGGTTTTATTCTCGCGATTGCCGTCATTGCACTGATTGCCAGTGCCATTCATATTCTGCGTGAATATGAACGTGGCGTGGTGTTCATGCTCGGGCGGTTCTGGAAGGTCAAGGGCCCCGGTCTGATCATCATCATCCCGGTCATCCAGCAGATGGTCAGGGTGGACCTGCGGACCATCGTGATGGATGTGCCTTCCCAGGATGTGATCTCTCGCGACAACGTCTCAGTCAAGGTTAACGCCGTGGTGTATTTCCGGGTGCTGGATCCGGAGCGAGCAATTATCCAGGTGGAGAATTTCTACGACGCCACCAGTCAGTTGGCCCAGACTACCCTGCGTTCGGTGCTGGGCAAGCATGAGCTCGACGAGATGCTGGCCGAGCGGGACAAGCTCAATGCCGATATCCAGGAGATTCTGGATGCCCACACTGATGCCTGGGGTATCAAGGTTGCCAATGTCGAAATCAAGCATGTGGATATCGACGAGAGCATGATTCGCGCCATTGCCCGTCAGGCCGAGGCCGAGCGTCAGCGGCGGGCCAAGGTGATTCACGCCGAGGGTGAATTCCAGGCCGCCGAGCAGCTGAAGCAGGCTGCCGAGACACTGGTCAAGCAGCCGCAGTCGATGCAGTTGCGTTACATGCAGACATTGATCGATATCGGTCAGGACAAGAATTCGACGATTGTTTTCCCGCTGCCGCTCGATTTCATTCAGCCGCTCCTGGCAAAAATGAACGATAGCAGCGACAAAAACAGTAAATAAGCGGTTTTCGCGATAATGGCATACACGCCCTGATCCGGCTGCTGCCGGGTCAGGCTTGCGTGTGTTATTTCGGGGGGTGGGGCACCGGTGCGCAGTTTTCTGCCCTGGTACAGACGTGACTGGTTTCTGGCGCTCGCCCTGGGGCTGGCGCTGGGACTCGCGGGTGCCTTCAAATTGCCGCCGGTCGAGTACGTGGAAGGGGCGCTCTACGATGCCGCCGCCTGGATGAATTACCGTGAAGGCGGAGCGGGCAGTGATATCAGCCTGGTCCTTATTGACCAGGACAGCGAGTCGGCTTATGGCCCCTGGCCCTGGCCACGGCGCTATCTGGCAGATGTTGTGCGCCGCCTGGATACGGAAGGTGCACGGGCCGTGGTGCTGTTACCGGCACTGGAGACGATGGCGCCGGATCCGGTGCTGGCACCACTGGCCGAGCTGGAAGCGCTGGCGCAGGAGAGTGGGGCGGCGCAATCGCTGCGGGAGGGTTTGTCGCGTATTCGCTGGCTGGCTGATGACGAGGCACGGCTGGCGGCGGCGATCGAAGCCGCCGGTGCTGTGTTTCTGGGTGCGCCTGCTAACGGCAGTGACGGCCGCGCAGTTCCGGATTATGTGCCCCGGCTTGCGCAGGTCCGGGTCACGCCCGATGACTATGACAGCGCTCATGTTCTCTTTTACGCCCCGCTGGAAAAGTTACTTCGCCCGGAGCTCAGACACCCCGTCCCGGAAGTCTTCGCCTGGCCGGCAGCGGCCTTTGGTGAACGTGCCCGGGGAACCGGTTATGCCGGCCATTACGCTGCCGCCGACGGGGTGACCCGAAGCTATCCGCTGATGCTTGAAATCGATGACCAGTGGTACCCCTCTCTGGCCTTGCTGGTGGCGGCCTGGATGCTGGGCGCCGGGCCGGCTGATGTGGTGGCCGGGGCAGATGGCGTTTTGCGAGTGGGGGATCACGCTGTAGCAACCGATCCCGCCGGGCGCTTTTATCCCGGTTTCAGGCGCAACAGCCGTGAACAGCCGGCGTTTGCACGTTATTTATTGTCCGAGGTGATGGCAGAAACAGACGCCGGGCGCTTCCGTGACCAGGTTGTATTTGTTGGCCCCGCGGCTGATCTGAATACACCGGCCTGGGCTTCGCCGGTGGCGGGCCGCACGACCGGGGCAGAGGTGCAGGCCAATCTGGTCGCCAGTGTGGTCAATGGGGACAATTATCTGCGCCCGGACTGGGCGCGCTGGGCTGAACTCGTGGCCCTGGCGGTGGCTGTAGTGCTGGGTGTGGCGCTGGTGTTGTTGTTGCCGCCCGCCTGGGCCATCCCGGTGGCGTTGATGACCGGGCTGTTGCTGTTGCTGGGTGGTCTGTATTTCATGCTGGGCGCACGTACGGTGGTGGCGCTTGCCATGCCGGCATTGATGGTGCCTGTGGTGGCGACCACGACCGGACTACGACGCATGTACCGGGCCCGGCGCGAGCAGCAACTGACACGACTGGCCGAGGCCGACCGGCAACTGGGTCTGAGCTATCAGGGGCAGGGACAGCTGGACCTGGCGCTGGATCACTTCAGAGCCCTGCCGCCGCAGCGCTGGGCGCTGGAGCTGATGTATAACCTGGCGCGTGACTTTGAGCGCAAGCGCCAGCACAACAAGGCGCTGGCCGCCTACGATCATATCCTGCGGCATGATCCCCGCTTCAGCGATGTGGCCGAACGTCGCGAACGCATGCATACGGTGGAAAGTACGCTGGTGATGGGTGCGCGTGGCCGTACCGATGCCGATACCCTGTTGCTGGCGACAGTGCAGGAAGACGCGCAGCCGACGCTGGGGCGCTATACCATAGAAAGTCATCTCGGGCGTGGCGCCATGGGGGCGGTCTACAAGGGCGTGGATCCGCGGATCAATCGGGTGGTGGCGATCAAGACCCTGGCGATTCAGGATGAGTTTGACGCCGATGAAGTCGCCGAGGTGCGCCAGCGCTTTTTTCACGAGGCTGAAATCGCCGGCCGCCTGAGTCACCCCAATATCGTCACCATTTATGACGCCGGGGAGGATCATGATCTGGCCTATATCGCCATGGAGTATCTTGAAGGCAGCGATCTGCGTGAGCTGATTCGCGACAAGCGTCGTCTGCCCTCGGTGGACAAGGCCATGCAGATGGTCGCCCAGATTGCCGAGGCTCTGGATTACGCTCACAGCAAGGGGGTGATCCACCGTGATATCAAGCCCAGCAATATCATGGTCGAAAAGGGCAGTGGGCAGCTCAAGCTGGCCGATTTCGGTGTCGCCCGTATTACCAGTTCGTCCCGTACACGCACGGGGACTATCCTGGGGACGCCGCCCTATATGTCACCGGAGCAGCTTGCCGGCGAGCATGTGGACGGGCGCTCGGATATTTTCTCGCTGGGGGTGGTGCTGTATGAGCTGGTGGCGGGCAAACGGCCCTTTGACGGCGATTCCATGGCGGCACTGACCTATCAGATCACCAATGAAAAGCATCCGCCAATCACTGGCACCCGCAAACAGATCCCGCGTTGCCTGTCGAGCATTATTGACCGGGCCTTGCAGAAAAACCCGAACAAGCGCTACCAGAGCGCGGGCAGTATGCATGCGGCCCTGATTCGTTGTCTCAACAGCAGCGGGAAAAACACCCGTTGAAATGCGCTGAAAGGCCCGCCCGGCGGCCTTTGAGCGCGCCCCGGCCCGGTTGACAACCCCGGGGGGCTCGCGTAAAGTTCGCCGTCGGTTCGGGGCCATAGCTCAGCTGGGAGAGCGCCTGCATGGCATGCAGGAGGTCGGCGGTTCGATCCCGCCTGGCTCCACCAGATTTCTAGGTCATCGGTATCGGTCGCGTGGTGACCGGCACAAGCGGTTTGTGTCCCCATCGTCTAGAGGCCCAGGACACCGCCCTTTCACGGCGGTAACGGGGGTTCGACTCCCCCTGGGGACGCCATTAGTCCAAAAAACCCGGTCTTAAGACCGGGTTTTTTGTGTCCGCTAATCCAGGGGGAGGCGAAACCCCGGTTCGACAAATTTGCCGGGAGCAAATTTGAACGCCGCAGCGAAGCGGAGGCGGCCTCGAAGGGGCGGGGCGCAGGGACGTGCCCCGTACTCCCCCCGGGGGCGCCATTCGATTAAGGAAACGCTGATTAATTCGTCACGTCTGAAGCGGGTCCTGCGGCGTCCATATGCAAGGCGCCGTGCGCAGCCGAAGGCTGGTTGCCTTTGCAAGCACGGCAACGCCGCAGATGGGCGCCGCAGGGC
>PWYF01000116.1 GCA_003567955.1 Thiotrichales bacterium | reverse complement strand
TCGCTCAGGTAACGGGCCAGTGGTTCGTTGTAGCAGAGCATCAGCACACTCTCGCCGGTTGCAGCCAGGCGGCGGCCGCGTTCGATTGCGATCATGGTCTTGCCTGTGCCGGCTCCGCCACGAATGGCAACGCACGGGTTGGCGCCCATGAACTCAATGATTTGGAACTGCTCTTCTGTTAGCCGCACGAGCTGCAATGCTTCGTCCCGAATCTTGTCCGACAGGCTCGGAACCAGGTTCAGGCTCGGAGCAATGGCTTTGGCAAAAGTGTCCCGGTTGTAGGGCCGACTGGGCTCTGCTGCGGGGATGTGCTGGAAAATACGCTCTATGGTTTCGCTCAGGTTATCGCTGACCAATTCTTCTGCATCGATTACCTGTGATCGGGGTAATTCCGGAATCTGGAGTTGCTCGAGCCGCATATCAGGGAAGCACACGGCCCAGCCAAAACGGATTCCCTCTTTACTGTAGGGGCGCATGCTTCGCAGGTATTTGTTTATGGCGTGAGACTGGCCCTGGGCCTGGTGACCCGGATCTTTGATTCTGTGTTCACCATTGTTGCCGGTTGACCACCAGCCTTCTGCATCATGGCGAATTCCCCCGCCCTTGACCTCCAGAACGATATAGCCGAGTTCGGGGTGGAAGATGACGAAGTCCGCTTCCCCTTCGTAGCCGGTGTTGTCCGCCTCGTCGCTCGTGTTGATTCGCTGCCCATGGAAGATCGTGTAGTCGTCAGGCAGCTTGTCGCGCAGCGCAGCAAATACTTTCAGCTCGGAATTGGGTGTTTCCGGAGCCGGATGCTCAGGATGAATTTTTGCCATCTTTCCCCCGGGTTTTCAGCTTCTTTTTTTATGCAGACCAGATTATCTGTTCGCGACGACAGAGTGCGTCGTGAAGTCTGGCTGGCAGACGCTTAACTGATACTGTCAGATTGTCACATAAATGCCAGAGGCGCTACCCGCGCTGGCGGGCACCTAATGTTTCCCAAGCCTGGGACTTCGGGGAGCGGGAAAGCGGGAACCACCGAAGACATCGAACTCACCGAGTGAAATTTATTGTTTTTCGGTGTCTTCAGTGCGTTCGGTGGTTCCAATAATTGCTGTCTTCGCGGCTTGGCGCCTTTGCGTGAGGCAAACACCCCTGGCGGGGTGAGTGTTCAGTGTTCAGAAAAACCCCTTCATGCCCTTCATGAGCTTCATGTTTCAAGCTTTATTACAGGCTTGATGCACCATGGCGACAACCCGACCAGGCCCCCACCCACGTCAGATACCCCCTTCGGAAAACGGTAGACGGAACACGCCCGGCCTCTGGCCGGGTTCGCATTTGCCAGCCCCATGCACGACACATATAATTGGGCATATATGTTTATGGAGGCGGCGCCATGGGACAAGTGACGATTTACCTGGATGATGAAACCGAGAAGAAAATGATCGCCAATGCCAGGGTGATGAATCTCTCTAAAAGCCGGTGGATTGCCAACGTGATCCGGGAAAAGCTGGTGGATGACTGGCCGGATACCGTGCGGGAACTGCCAGGGAGCTGGGAGGATTTCCCTTCGCTGGATGAATTACGCGCCGGTTCAGGCTCTGATGCGGATCGGGAAGCGCTGTAATGTGGGTGCTCGATACCAACACGCTGATCTATTTTTTCAGGGGCGAAGGCCGGGTGGCCGAGCGTCTGCTGGCGCGACCACCGCGGGAAATTGGCATTCCCGCCATTGCGCTGTACGAGTTGCAGGTGGGGATCGCCAAATCCTCTTCGCCGGAAAAGCGTGCCCGACAGCTTGCGGAACTAACTTCGGTGGTTCAGGTGCTGCCTTTCCACCAGCACGAGGCGAAAGCGGCGGCGGAGCTTCGCGCCGCGCTGGAGCGCGGGGGTCGGCCCATCGGCCCCTACGACACGTTGATCGCGGGTACGGCGCTGGCCCACGGCGCGATCCTGGTCAGCCGCAATACCCGCGAGTTCGGCCGGATCGAGACATTACGGGTTGAGGACTGGTATTGATTACCCGCGCGCTGCGCGGGCGTGTTCCGCCGCACGTGTTCCGTTTTCCGGGAGCGGGCAGCCGGGATGTCTGGTGGCCTTGCCGGGATACGGCTGTGCCAGGTTCGGGTGTTGTCAAAAGCTAACCATGAAGAAGAGAAGACCATGAAGGAAAATCAGAACAATCCTGCTTTTTAACACTTCATGTCCTTCATGCTCTTCATGGTTCATGCTTTTTGTAAGTCTGAATGCACCACTGCGACAACCCGACGGGCCCCCGGGACAACAGACGCCCGCCTTCGGAAAACGGAACACGCCCGCGCGGAGTGCGGGCTACTCCCTGACCCGATCCGCCAGGTCGCCCGGCACGGTAAAGCGCATGGGATGGGTCGATGGCGCCTTGATAAGCAGCCGGCGCTCGCTCAGGTCCAGCAGGTCGGCGCGGGCCGTGGCGTAGGCCACGCGATGGCTGTTGCGGTGGGAGTTTACGGTATAGGTGGCGTCCGGATGACGCAGGGCGTGCGCCAGCAGGGCGAGCTGGCGGTTGTTCAGCCCATGCTCGGTGCGCAGCAGTTGTTCGGCTTGTTGCACTTCGTGGATCTTGCGCTGCAGATAACGCTCGAGTTCAGAGATGGCCTGGTCGATAACGTCGAGCTGGTTCAGCACGAAATAGGTCAGGTCGTTGTCGTCGGTCTCGGTTTCCAGAAAGGCCCGTTTGTACTGCCCCTGCGCGCGACGCAGGATGGTGGAGATGGAAAGGTATTCGAACAGCCAGTAGCCGCTGCGCAGCATTTTCCAGTAGAACAGGGCGCGCGCGGTGCGTCCGTTGCCATCCACAAAAGGGTGATCCCAGGCCAGCCAGAAGTGCAGGGTGATGGCCTGGATCAGGGGGTGGATGAAATCGGCCCCGGTGTAGTCGGTGTTGGCAAACTCACACAGGGCGTGCAGGCGCGATTCCAGATACTTTGCGTCGGGCGGCGCATGCAGCAGGGTGTTGTTGCGGTTGTCATAGACACCGATACGTTGTTCGCCGGGCTGCTGCAGGCGGCCGGCGTCTTCGGGGTTGTCCAGGGTGTCGCGGGTGAGCATGCGGTGGAGTTCACGCACTCGCGCAGGGGTCATGTCTTCCCGGCACCATTCCCGTATGACCGACATAGCCTCGTAGTTATTGAAGATCATGCGCTCGCCATGGTCCTTTGGGCGGCGGCCGGAACGCAGCATGTCCACGGCCACGCGGCGGGTGGTGGCCGCGCCTTCAAGCTGGCTGGAGGTGACCGCTTCCTCGATCAGGGACGAGACCAGGTAGCGGTCACGCTGATCAGGCCCGGTAATGGGGTCGGGCAGCGCAATGCGCCCGGTGGCCCGGCCGTCAATCCGGTGCAGGGCTTCCTGCACCGGCGGCACCATGGCATAGCCAAAAGAACGCTTCCCGATATCCTGCATGGGCAGTTCGCGGCGGATTTGCGCGCGCGCGAACTTGACGCCCAGCCACCAGTGCTCGTGGTTCAGCCCCTCGGGCGGCGAACGGTGGCGAAGTTTGTCCCAGTGAAAATAGCGCCTGTCCGGCATGGCGGACACGCCGGCCCGGAATACCCGGCTCAGGGTATCGGGTGAGCAAGTGCGAAGCTGCTCCTGCCAGTCGGGGGGTGTTACCGGAATACTCATGCTATTTATCAATATTTAGTGTATTGATAAATAGCATAAAGAGTTTATCAAGACTTATCAATTCCTGTGATGTTGATATATCCGCCCGCGGTTTGGTGGTTTGTCACACCTGGCAGGACGAGGTTTCAGTGTTTTCTTGAGAACTCGTGGCCACCGAACTCACCGAATTAAAAGCATTGTTTTTCGGTGTCTTCGGTGTCTTCGGTGTCTTCGGTGCGTTCGGTGGTTCCAATATTTGCTGCCTTCGCGGCTTGGCGTGAGGCTGCACCCCTGCGGGGTGAGTTTTCAGTTTGAAGTGTTCAGTTTTCAGGGGGCGTTGCAGGCGGGAAAGCGGGAAGGTTGTAGGCGTCGCGCCAGCGGCGTGATAGTGGCTTACAACCTGAGACTTACAACTTACAACGCCCG
>PWYF01000078.1 GCA_003567955.1 Thiotrichales bacterium | reverse complement strand
CCATGGCCGTGCGCGCCAGGGTATCGGCAATCACGACCAGGGCGCCGCCAGCCAGGGCCGAGGCAGGCAACAATTTGCGCTGGTCATTGCCGATCAGCAGACGAATCATGTGGGGGATGACCAGACCCACAAAGCCGACCGTCCCGGCCAGGGTGACCGCCACAGCCGTCAGCAGGGAGGCTGTCACGTAAACCGTCATTTCCATGGCGCGCACGGGGATACCCAGCGAGGCGGCCTGTAGCGGACCGCGGGCAATCAGGTTAAGACTGCGTCCCAGCGGCCAGCAGGCCGCCAGCCCCAGGGCAAGCACCCCCAGTGCCGGCCAGGGGTTGCCCGCGCGACCCAGGTCGCCCATCAGCCAGAACAGCATGCCTGGCAGATCGTCGCGCGGGGCGACGGAGAGTACAAATCCGATCATCGCGCCCCAGCCGGCAGCGACCACAATGCCGGTGAGCAGCAAGCGGGAGCTGGTCCAGGCGCCGCGACCACGGGCCAGACCAAAGACCAGGAAAGTGGACAGTAACGCCCCGGCGAAGGCCGAGCCGGATACCAGTGCCGCGCCCAGGCCCCCCAGCATGGCCAGCAGCGCCCCCATGGCGGCGCCACCCGAGACCCCCAGCACATAGGGGTCGGCCAGCGGGTTGCGCAACAGCACCTGCATCAATGCTCCGGCCACCGCCAGCAGGCCGCCGGTAGCAAAGGCGGCCAGCGCCCGGGACAGACGCAATTCCAGAATCACGGTGCGATGCAGAGGTTCGCCGCCGCCCGCCAGCACGGCCATGACTTCGCCCGGAGCCAGCGCCATACTGCCGAGCATCACCGCCAGCAACAGGCTGGCGGCGGCGAGCAGAAAAAGCGCAGCATAGAGCGGTATGGCGCGCATGGCGTATCCCGGATGAATGCAGGTTCACAGGGCGCTTATTGCAACAGAGCCGTGCCTATAAAGCCAGCGGGGGCTCGCCATTTGGCGCCAGCCATCACGATTGCCGTACACTGTGCGCTTTTGGTGGCATTGGTCAGGGTCCAGGCGGCCACGCAGGGGAGCAAGTCATGGCTGGCAGTGAATTACTGCAGACCGCCATTGAGGCGGCGCGGGCGGCGGAAAAGGTCATCCGCCACTATTACCTCGGTAACGTGGCGGTGCGTATGAAAGAAGATCGCACGCCGGTGACAGTGGCGGATGAGGAAACCGAGGAAGCCATTCGCCGGGTGATCCAGGCGCAGTTCCCGGAGCACGGCTTTTACGGTGAGGAAGGGGGGCGCCATGGCGGAGAAAATTCGCCTTACCTGTGGCTGATTGATCCCATTGATGGCACCAAGAGCTTTGTGCGCGAGTATCCCTTTTTCTCCACCCAGATTGCGTTGATGAAAGACGGCGAACTGGTGTTGGGTGTGTCCAATGCGCCGTTGTTTGAAGAAATGGCCTGGGCCGAGCAGGGCGGTGGCGCCTTTCTGAATGGCGAGCCCATTGCTGTCAGTGACATTAATGCGCTGGACCAGGCCACCCTGTCGCTGGGCAATGTCAGTACGCTGGCGGGCAGTCCCCGCTGGGCGCGGCTCGGCGAACTGATACGGCAGGTCAACCGGACGCGGGGCTATGGTGATTTCTATCACTACCACCTGCTTGCCTCGGGCAAGGCGGAGATTATCGTGGAGTCGGATCTGAACATTCTCGACATCGCCGCGCTCACCGTGATTATCCGCGAAGCCGGCGGCGAGGTGACCGATCTCGACGGCGGCCCGGTGGGCCTGGACACCACCAGCCTGCTCGCCACCAACGGCGTCATCCGCCCCGAAGTCCTCAAAATCTTCTGAAACCCGCACTGTGTGCGGGCGTGTTCCGTCGTCCGTTTTCCGCACACTGTCGCTGGCGTGTCTGCCTTATTCCCGCGAAGGCAGGAATCCAGAAGCTTTTTCTTAAAGCGCCACCGAATGCACCGAAGGCACCGAAGGCACCGAAAAAAACATAAAGATTATCTCTGTGCTCCTCTGTGCCCTCTGTGGTGAGTCCATGCGGCAATGCCGAAGTTTCAGGCCATAAAGCCAACCACAGAGCCCACAGAGTCCACGGAGTAAATCACTTCGGTGTCTTCGGTGATTTCGGTGGCCGAGTTTGAATTTTCACGACCCCGATGGCTTATCCTGTTTGCGGAACACGGAACACGGAACACGGAACACGGAACACGGAACACGGAACACGGAACACGCACCCGCGAAGCGGGTGTTCAGGGGTGCCAGGGTTCGCCGTTGTCGCGATGGCGGGGCTGGTTGCCGTCGCGCAGGGTGATGATGGGCCAGCCCTGGTGGCTGGCTTCCTCTGTGAGGACGGGGTCGGGATCAACGGCCACGGCCCGCCTGGCTTGCCGCAGCAGCGGCAGGTCGTTGTGTGAATCCGAATAAAAAATGCTGTCGACGCCGGCGGTATCGGCAGGTCCCTGTTGCGCCAGCCAGTGTTGCAGACGGGTGACCTTGCCTGCCTGGAAGCAAGGGGTGCCACTGACGCGGCCGGTATAGCGGCCGTTGTGCTGTTCGGGTTCGGTGGCCAGCAGCTGATCCACGCCCAGGCGCTCGGCAATGGGGGCGGTGATGAAGCTGTTGGTCGCGGTAATGATGAGCAGTTGATCCCCCGCCGCACGGTGGGCGGCAAGCAGGGTGTCGGCAGCGGGCAGCAGTATGGGCTCAATGTATTCCTGCATGAACTGTTCACGCCAGCGCAGCAGGTCCTGCAGGTTGTTGTCGGCCAGGGGCTTCAAGGCAAAGTCCAGAAACGCCTGGATATCCAGCGTGCCCGCCTCGTAGGCCTCGTAGTGACGCCGGTTTTCCGCGGCGTACCAGTCGCGGTCCACCACGCCCTGCGCGACCAGGAATTCTCCCCACAGGTCATCGCTGTCACCCCCGAGCAGGGTGTTGTCGAGATCGAATATTGCCAGCTGCATGGTCTGTCCTTTGCTCCGGGTTGGGTGTGGGGTCGGGGCGGGGATTATGCGACCCTTGGCCCCCCGGCTCAAGCTGATATGCTATCAGCATGACCGGATGACGATTTCAGGAAGACAGGCGATGATTGATCGCGAGGGGTTTCGCCCCAATGTCGGTATTATTATCAGTAATGACCAGGGCCGGGTGTTGCTGGCCCGGCGTATCGGCCAGAATGCCTGGCAGTTCCCCCAGGGCGGTATCAACGCTGATGAGGATGCCGAGGCGGCGTTGTTCCGGGAATTGCATGAAGAAGTCGGGCTCGGGCCGGAGGCCGTGGAAGTGCTGGGGCGCACCCGGGGCTGGCTCCGTTACCATCTGCCGCGCCGCTTTATTCGCCGCCGCAGTTACCCCCGTTGTATTGGCCAAAAACAGGTCTGGTTTATGCTTCGTCTGCTGGCGGATGAGTCCGAGTTGCGACTGGATGCCAGTGACAGCCCCGAGTTTGATGACTGGTGCTGGGTGGACTATTGGCAGCCGGTGCAGGAAGTGATTTTCTTCAAGCGGCATGTCTATCGCCAGGCGCTGGAGGAGCTGGCGCCGCTGGTGGGTTCGCAAAGTCCGGATTCCCGCCGCGCCGGCATCTGATCGCCTTTCCTCGCTGACAAATCTCTCCCGCCTCCCCGGTGTGGCGCCTGAAGTGGCGCCCGCATGACAACTTTTCCCTGGCGATATTCCCGCTCCCGTAATAGGTATTATTCGCTATTGCAAATGAGAATGATTAACATTAAGATTTATTCCGGTTGCCCGGGGACGGGTTCCATCGGGAACATTTGCCAACTTGAGTGCAGGGGGTCAGGAAGTGGATCAGGGATCCATGGCGTCGGTAATCTTGCTGATGCTCGGTGTGTCCATGTATACAGCTACCAGCGCGCTGGCGCAGGAAGCCGAGACGGCGCAGCAGGCCCGGGATACGGCGCCGGTCGAGGGGGGTGTCGAACAGGCGGATGACAACCCTCGACTGCTTGACCGCATGGTGATCACGGGGACAGCGGAAGATACGTTCGATCTGCCGGGGGCGGCGCAGGTGCTGGATCAGAGTGATCTGGATCGCTTCAGCCACGGCGATGCCCACCGGATATTG
>PWYF01000016.1 GCA_003567955.1 Thiotrichales bacterium | reverse complement strand
TACGGTCAGCGCCGTCTTCGCTGGAGATTTGCCGGGGCTCGGGAATCACCGCAGCGTCGGTGCCGGCCTCAACAAAGCGGATATGGCCGGATGACGCATAGAGCAGGCCGGTGATTTCAAGCGGCTCCAGCTCAGGGTCATCCGCACTCAGTAACGTAAAAAACGGCGGCTCGGTGTCTACGCCAGAGTCAATTCTGACCGGGTCGCCGGGCGCTTCAGGGTGCGTGGCGCAAAGCGTGTCGCCGGCAAGAAAAAAGTGCCAGCCCGGATAATCGGCATCAACACCGGTCAGAGCATCCGCGGCGCCGGAAGACATGGCGGCGCCGGTGCCCTGGCACGGATTGCCCGAACCCGAACTGCTGCTACAGCTGCCCAAGAGCAAGCCCGCACCACCTGCCAACGCAATAATGATCACAAACCGGTATGCAAACGCCATTATCCTGCCTCCTCCGGGTTCTCTTACAATGTCATTGCCCGGTTCTGGATCTTGTGCATTCAAGCCTCAATCAATCTGACATATAAACATTACGCATGCAAAAGCAATCGGGACCGCAGGAAAGCGGCAAAATTTGCAAGACTTAAGGCCTTCCCGCTTTCCCGCCTACAACGCCCGCGCGAAGCGCGGGTCAAGGCCGATGCGCCCGGCCGAGGTAATCGTGGCTTTGCATTTCCAGCAGGCGGCTGGTGGTGCGCTGGAACTCAAAGCGCAGCCGCTCGCCCTGATACAAGCTGTCCGGGGGCGCTTCGGCCGACAGGATGAGCTTGACGTTGTGCTCGTAGAGCACATCAATCAGATTGATGAAGCGGCGCGCCTGATTCTCCCGGCGCCAGTCCATCACCGGCACGTCTGACACCACCAGCGTCTGGAACTGGCAGGCCAGCTCCAGGTAGTCGTTCTGGCTGCGCGGCCCGTCGCACAGGGCGTCAAAATCCAGCCACACCACACCATCGGCCAGGCGCCGCACGGGAATCTTGCGTCCCTCGATCTCGATGCTGGTGTCGCGTTTTCCGGCATCCGGGGCAATCTCCGTGAAGGCCGTATCCAGGGCGGTATCGGCGCCGGCGTCCAGCGGCGTATGGTAAATTTCGGCCTGTTCCAGCGCCCGCAGCCGGTAGTCGGTGTCACCGTCCAGTGACATCACCCGGGTGTGTTGCTCCAGCAGCGCAATCGCCGGCTCGAAACGCGCCCGTTGCAGGCCATCCCTGTAGAGTTCGTGCGGCGGTGCATTGGAGGTGGTGACCAGGGTTACACCCTGGTCGAACAGGCCCTTGAGCAGCCCGCCGAGCAGCATGGCGTCGGCAATATCGGCAACAAAAAACTCATCCAGCACCAGCAGCCGCGTGTCACGGGCAATTTCGCGGGCAATCTGCGGCAGTGGGTCCTGCTGACGGCGGTGGGCCCTGAGCGCGGTGTGGACTTCACGCATAAAGCGGTGGAAATGCACCCGGCGCTTGTCGCGCAGGGGCAGACAGTCGTAGAAGATGTCCACCAGAAAGGTCTTGCCCCGGCCCACTTCACCCCAGAGGTACAGCCCGCGCAGCGGTTCGCGCTCAGGCTTTCCGGGCAACAGCCGGCGCAGCAGTCCGGGTGTGACAGTCGGGCGTTGCAGGGCATGGAACAGCGCCTCGAGTTCTTCCAATACAGCCTGCTGGGCGGAATCGGCGCTGATCTCGCCATTGGCCACACACTGCCGGTAGCGCTCGGTGGGCGTGAGGGTGGTGGCGGCCACGGTGGCGCTCATGGGGTGTCGGGGGTGAATTCCACCAGCGGTGTGTCGGCCTCCACCGTATCCCCCTCGGCAAACAGCACCTGATCCACCGTGCCGCTGGCCGGGGCCCGCACGGTGTATTCCATTTTCATCGCTTCCAGCACCAGCAGCGGCGCGTCAGCCGCCACCTGCTCACCTTCACGCACATGCACCTGCACCACGCGCCCGGGCATGGGGGCGAGCAGGCCGCTTTCATCCTCGGCCTGATCGGAAACCGCGCGGGTGATGTGCAGGGCGTGACGCACGCGGTCCAGCGTGACCAGCAACTCGGTGTCCTGGCGCAGCACGGGGATGTCGTGCCGGTGTCCGTCCACCCGCATCCGTACATGGCCGTCCTGCAGGGTCATTTCGGTCAGGCCGTAGTGTTGCCCGTCCAGTTCCAGCTGCCAGCCGCGGCCGCTGGGGCGGGCCTCGATATCCACCGGTGCTTCGCCGGGCAGATTCAGCACCAGATGCTGGGCGCTGGCGCCGTTGAGTCGCCAGGCGTCCCGGCGGTGCCAGGGTGAGTACGGGTCACCACCGGCGCGGGCCTGGTCGGCGGCCAGCGTGTCCTGCTCCAGCAGCAGGGCGGCGGCGCCGGCCAGCCAGGCCAGGGGCGGCGGCGCCTGTGGCGCGCGGGTCAGTTCCTCGATGTGCGCGTCCACAAAGCCGGTATCAATGCGGCCCTCGGCGAAGGCGTCCAGCCCGGCCACCGCGGAGAGAAAATCAATATTGGTGCCCACCCCGGAGATGGCGGTTAATGCCAGTGCCCGGCGCAGGCCGGTGACCGCGCGGGGGCGGTCCTCGGCGTGCACGATCAGCTTGGCCAGCATGGGGTCGTAGTGCACCCCGACGCGGTCATTGACCTGAATGCCGGTGTCGATGCGCACCTGTTCCGTGGCCGGCGGCCAGGCGATGTGGTTGATGTGGCCGGTGGCAGGCAGAAAACCCTGGGCCGGGTTTTCGGCATAGATGCGCGCTTCCATGGCGTGGCCGTGGCACTCAACCGCCTCCTGCGACAGGGGCAGGGGTTCGCCGGCGGCCACCAGTAACTGCCATTCCACCAGGTCCAGCCCGGTGACCATCTCGGTGACCGGATGCTCCACCTGCAGGCGGGTGTTCATTTCCATGAAGAAAAATTCGCCGCTGGCATCGACGATAAACTCCACCGTGCCGGCGCCCACATAGTGCACCGCCCGCGCCGCGCGAATGGCGGCCTCGCCCATTTGCCCGCGGCGGATATCATCCACAAAGGGTGAAGGCGATTCCTCGATGATCTTCTGATAGCGGCGCTGAATGGAGCATTCGCGCTCGAACAGGTGCACCAGGCTGCCGTGGCGGTCACCGAAAATCTGCATCTCGATATGCCGGGGGTGCTCCAGATAGCGCTCCAGCAGGACCTGATCCTCGCCAAAGGCATTGCGTGCCTCGCGCTGCGCGCCGGCCAGGGCCTCGTCGAATTCGCCGGCCTCCCGGACCACGCGCATGCCCTTGCCGCCGCCCCCGGCGACGGCCTTGATCATCAGCGGGAAGCCGATTTTTTGTGCGTGCTTGCGCAGTTGCGCCGGGGTGGCCTTGCCACCGTGCCAGCCCGGCACGGTGGGCACGCCGGCCGCTTCCATCAGGCGCTTGGATTCGCTCTTGGAGCCCATCGCCTCGATGGTTTCCGGCGCCGGGCCGATAAAAATGATGCCGGCCTTGTCGCAGGCGCGGGCAAAGCCGGCGTTCTCGGAGAGAAAACCATAACCCGGATGCACCGCCTCGGCGCCGGTGTCCCGTGCCACTCGCAGAATGGCCTCGGCGTCCAGGTACGATTCCCCGGCCGGCGCCGGGCCGATGCAAACGGCTTCATCGGCCATGCGCACATGGCGGGCGTCACGGTCGGCCTCGGAGTACACGGCCACGGTGGCCGCGCCCAGCCGCCGGCAGGTCTCGATGATGCGGCAGGCGATCTCGCCGCGATTGGCTATCAGAACCTTGTGCAGCATGTCACATCCTGAAAACGCCGAAGCCGGGCTCTGCCGGCGGCGCATTGAAACTGGCTGAAATCGCGAGCCCCAGCACGCGGCGGGTATCGGCCGGATCAATCACCCCGTCATCCCACAGGCGTGCCGAGCTGTAGTAGGGGTGGCCCTGGGCATCGTATTGCTGATGAATTTCTTCGCGGAACTTCTGTTCGTCTTTTAGCGCCCATTGCTTGCCGCGGGCTTCCAGGCCATCGCGGCGTACCGTAGCCAGCACGCTGGCGGCCTGCTCGCCGCCCATCACCGAAATGCGGGCATTGGGCCACATCCACATCATGCGCGGCTGGTAGGCGCGCCCCGACATGGCGTAGTTGCCGGCGCC
>PWYF01000096.1 GCA_003567955.1 Thiotrichales bacterium | reverse complement strand
GGGCGCTGCTTCTCGCGCTCGACTACCTCGCGACGTTGCTGTCGGGCCTGACGCTGTTGCAGCCAGTCACGGAACTCATGGTAGAGCCGGCGCAGCCGGGCCGCGCCCTCGATACTCAGACGACCGACATTATCCACCAGCCGGAGCCAGGACAGGCTGGTCAACAGCGTAATACCGACCAGGAACAACGACAGCACCAGCAGCGTAGCGCCATAAAAATTGAAAGCGGTCACCAGTGCCCGGCCCACACTCTCGCCCAGGGCTCCACCCGGCCCCACCGGCAATGACGCGCCGAGGGAAAAATGCAGCGCCGCCATCGCCGCGCCCATGGTGAGGGTAAAAACAAAACCGCTGATCCGCAGTGTCAGCATCACAGCCAGACCGTGCCGGGGTGCCCCGCCCTGCCATGTGTAGTACACCCAGCCGCCATAGGCGATCACCAGCGGCAGCAAATAGGCCATCAGGCCAAAGGCATAGAACAGCACATCAGCCAGCCAGGCGCCGGTGGGCCCGGCAAGATTACGCACTTCGCCGAAGCCACTGTGCGACCAGGCCGGGTCACGGGGATCAAAGGACATCAGGGCCACCAGCAGGAAGATGGCCAGAGTCGCCAGGACGATCAGCCCCCCTTCCCTGAGTACGCGGCGTACCGGGGCACTGCTCAGAGTGGAAGCTTCCTTCTTGGGCCGGGCCTGTGCCAATGTTTGTCCTTGATATAAAGAATGTGCTTCAACCGCCTGTATTGTATATCAATATCAGGCCTGAATGGATGCCTTCAAACGCAGGCTGTTCCAACCCTGTGCAGAATATCACAGCACGACGACCGACGGCCCGCTCAAGTGCGCCGGGCTTTGCCCTCGGTGAGCGCTTTGCGTAAGATTGCCGCTCTCCCGAACCCTCTGACGACTGGAGCCGATTATACATGAGCCAACATGCCCGCCTGCTGATTCTGGGATCCGGCCCGGCCGGTTATACCGCCGCTGTTTACGCCGCCCGCGCCAATCTGGAACCCATGCTGATCACCGGCATCGAACAGGGTGGCCAGTTGACCACCACCACGGACGTGGATAACTGGCCGGCCGATCATGAGGGCGTCCAGGGCCCCGAGCTGATGACGCGCTTCCAGAAGCACGCCGAGCGCTTCAATACGCAGATTGTATTTGATCATATCCACACCACCCACCTGAACGAAAAGCCGATCCGGCTGGAAGGCGACCAGGGTGAATACACCTGCGACGCGCTGATCATCGCCACCGGCGCGTCGGCCCGTTACCTGGGCTTGCCCTCGGAAGAAAAATTCATGGGTCGGGGCGTGTCGGCCTGCGCTACCTGTGACGGGTTTTTCTACAAAAACCAGGATGTCGCCGTCATCGGTGGCGGCAACACGGCCGTGGAAGAAGCGCTGTATCTGTCCAATATTGCCCGCAAGGTGACCGTGGTCCATCGTCGGGACAAGTTCCGGTCCGAGAAAATTCTTGCCGACCGGCTGCTGGAGAAGGCTGAAAACGGCAATGTGGAAATCATCTGGAACCATGTGCTGGATGAAGTGCTGGGTGACGATAGCGGTGTAACCGGCGCCCGCCTGCGCAGTCGTGAAGATGACAGCACGCGCGAGCTTGAGCTCGCCGGTGTGTTTATCGCCATTGGCCATGATCCCAACACCGGCATTTTCAAGGACCAGCTGAACATGAACAACGGCTATATCATCGTCCGCAGCGGACTCAAGGGCGATGCCACCGCCACCAGCGTGCCGGGCGTGTTTGCCGCCGGGGACGTGGCCGACCATGTCTATCGTCAGGCGGTCACTTCGGCCGGCTCGGGTTGCATGGCGGCGCTGGACGCCGAGCGTTACCTGGACAATCTGGAGTAGCTCTGCCCTGATGCGGCCCGAATGGCTCAAGGCGATCACGGATGCCGCGCCCGATGAATGGAATCAACTGAGCGGCGACGGGCAGCCCTTTGTCCGCCATGAGTATCTGGCCGCACTGGAAACGACCGGTTGTGCCAGCCCGGCCACGGGCTGGCATCCCCGTCACCTGCTGTTACGGGATGCTGATGGCACCCTGCTGGGCGCCATGCCGGGCTGGCTCAAGGACCACTCGCGTGGCGAGTTCGTGTTTGATTTCATCTGGGCCGAGGCCTGGGCCCGCCATGGCCTGCCCTACTACCCGAAACTGGTCAGCGCGATCCCCTTTACGCCGGTGCCCGGTCCGCGCCTGCTGGCCGCGCCAGGCAGGGATGCCGACGAGATTGCGACCAGACTGATTGAAGTCGCCACCGCCCATGCCCGTGACCAGGGACTCAGTTCCGCGCACTGGCTGTTCCCGGCCGCAATCGACCGCGAGCGACTGCATGAGGCCGGACTGCTACTGCGCAAGAACGTCCGTTTCGTCTGGCACGATCGCGGCTATGGCGACTTCGAGGGCTATCTGGACGCCTTCACCGCCTCCCGGCGCAAGAAAATCCGGCGCGAACGCCGGCGCATCGGTGAACAGGGCCTGCATCTGGAAGTCCGTCACGGTAATGAGCTGGCCCCGGAGATGTGGGATACCCTGTGGCCGCTGTATGCCAGCAGTCACTGGTGGCGTGGCCAGCACCCCTACCTCAGCCAGGATTTCTTTATCCACCTGTGTGAGCAGATGGGCGATGCGGTGGTGGTTTTTATTGCTTTTGACTCTCGGGAGCAGGCGGTGGCCTGCGCCATCACCCTGCGCGACGGCAACAGCCTGTATGGCCGCCACTGGGGCTGTGCCCGCGACTATCACAGCCTGCACTTCGAGACTTGCTACTATCGACCTCTGATCTACTGCCTGGAGCACGGCCTGACCCACTTCGATCCCGGCACCCAGGGCGAGCACAAGCTCAGTCGGGGCTTTCTCCCCGAAGCGGCCTGGTCAGCGCACTGGATTGCGCATCCGGATTTCAGGCGGGCGATTGAAGATTTTCTTGTCAGAGAGACCGGGATGGTGGATACGTATCTCGCCGAACTCGACCGCCACAATCCCTTTCGCCAGCCCCACCGGCAAGCGTTGTAATGCCTGCCATCGCCTGGATCGACCCCGACATGCCGGCGGACAGTTTCCCGCCCGTGCATCGGGCCCTGCGCTCACCTTCGGGATTACTGGCCGCCGGCGGTGATCTCAGCCCGCCACGGCTGCTGGCCGCGTATCGCCGGGGCATATTCCCCTGGTACAGCGAAGGCGAGCCGATATTGTGGTGGTCTCCCGATCCGCGGGCTGTGATTTTCCCGGATCAGGTGTATATCGCCCGCCGCCTGGCCCGACGTATGCGTCAGCAGCCTTTCACCCTGCGCATGGATCACGACTTTGCCGGGGTGCTGTCAGCCTGTGCCGCCCCCCGGGGTGAGCAAGCAGGCACCTGGCTGGTGCCGGAAATGCGCCGGGCCTATCTGCAAATGCATGAACTCGGCTACGCCCACAGCGTCGAAGCCTGGGAGGGCGACACCCTGGTGGGTGGTGTCTATGGTCTGGCGCTGGGCGGGGTTTTCTTTGGTGAGTCCATGTTCAGCCATCGCACAGACGCCTCCAAAATCGCGCTGGTGCATCTATGCCGGCGTCTGCATGAATGCGGCTTTATCCTGCTTGACTGTCAGGTGGCCTCGCCGCACCTTGAACGCATGGGCGCCAGCAATATTGCACGTGAGCAATTCCTGCAACACCTGTATCGCGGACTGGCCATTACCCCGGCAAGCAATACCTGGCAAATACACGAGGCCCCGGTATGGCCCGACAACAGCCATTGAACAACCCTGACAGCACCCGCTTTCTGCGCGGG
This sequence comes from Thiotrichales bacterium, assembly GCA_003567955.1. Classification (GTDB taxonomy): domain Bacteria; phylum Pseudomonadota; class Gammaproteobacteria; order UBA5335; family SLRW01; genus SLRW01. The sequence continues at coordinate 13,294 of PWYF01000096.1, read as the reverse complement.
CCCGAACACCCCTGCGCCTATCTGCCCGGGCGACGTGCGCGTAACCTGTATTGCCTGCCCGGCCCGCAGCGGCCCGTGGCACAGCACACCGCTCTCAGCACCGCCGGCTTTCGTCGCAGTGGTGAACTGCACTATCGCCCCGATTGTCCTCATTGCAATGCCTGCCAGCCGGCGCGCATCCCGGTGGCTGATTTCAGCCCCTCACGCAGCCAGCGCCGCGCCTGGCAACGCAACAACGACCTGCGGGTGAGTGTGGTGCGGCCGACATTCAGCGCCGAACATTACGCCCTGTATCGTCGCTATATTTCCCACCGCCACGGCGGCGGCGTGATGGATGAAGACAGCCCGCAGCAATACCGGGCGTTTATCCTGGGTAGTCAGGTGCAAACCCGGCTGTGGGAGTTTCGTCTGGACGAACAATTACTGGCAGTGGCTGTGGTAGATGAGCTGCTGGATGGATTCTCGGCCATGTACACTTTTTATGATCCGGAATTACCTCATCGGGGCCTGGGCACCTGCGCCATACTCAGCCAGATCGAGGCAGCTCGCGCGCGCGGCCTGCAATGGCTGTACCTGGGCTTCTGGATACGCAATCACCCCAAAATGGACTACAAACGCCGTTTCCGCCCGCTACAGATCCGCACCGCCAACGGCTGGGAAAGGCTGTAACCCGCGCGAAGCGCGGGTGTCTAAGGTCTAGGGTCCAAGGTCTTAAGCATCGCGCCAAAGGCGCGACAGTTCACTTAATCACTTAACCACCTAATCACTTAAAACGCCGGGCGCAGCCCGGCAGCACTTGCGTCACATCAAACAATAACCAACCATCTGCGGGTATGAGCAACGAGTTCTGGAGTCTGGCCGCCGCCCGTCATCGAAACCGCCCGCTGGTGATCGGTCACCGGGGCGCGGCGGGCCTGTGTCCCGAAAATACCCTGGCATCGATTCATCGGGCCGCTGAAGTCGGCGCCGATGCGGTCGAGCTGGATATCCGCACCAGCGTCGAAGGCGAGCCCGTCATCATTCATGACGCCACGCTGGAACGGACCACCGACGGGCACGGGCCGGTCAGCGAACACAGCCTGGCCTACCTGGCCGAACTTGATGCCGGCTGGCACTGGCATGACGATGATGAATCACGCCACTGGCGTGGCCGGGGACTGCGCATTCCCACGCTGGAAGCAGTGTTGCGTGAAAGTCCGCTCCCCATGGTGCTTGAGATCAAACAGGAAAACCTGGATCTGGTCGAACGCGCAGGCAGCATGGTTATGGATCATGGGCGCCAGCATGATGTGCTGGTGGTGTCTTTTTCACGGACCGTCATGCGTCATTACCGCCAGCGCTTTCCGCAGATGGCGACCGGCTCCAGTGTGCGGGAGCTGGTGTGGTTCCAGATTCTCGCCCGCCTGGGTCTGGCGCGCCTGTTCCCCCCGCCCGGCCTGGCACTGCAAACCCGCTGGTACTGGCGTGGCCTGGATCAGGTCAGCCCCGCCATGCTGCGCCGCGCCCATCGCCTGGGCCGTTCGATGCATGTCTGGACCATTAATGATGCCCCGCAGATGCGCGAACTGTGCCGACGCGGCGTGGACGGTATAATCACGGATTATCCACAGCGTCTGGCACAGGTGCTGCAAAGCCCGGTAAACCCCGCACACGGGGGCGACTTCGAATAATTAAGTCATGGCATTGTTACAGTACTGATGCGTATCATCAGCGTTTGACTGACACCGACTGACCCGCAAAAGGATAATGACAATGGAAGGCTGGATTCTGCTTGGTCTGATCCTGGCGGTGGTGATCTTCACCATCGTGATTTACAACCGTCTGGTCACCCTGCGCAACCGTTTCCTCAATGCGTTTGCCCAGATTGACGTGCAGCTCACCCGGCGCCATGACCTGATCCCCAATCTGGTGGAAACGGTCAAGGGCTATATGAAACACGAGCGCGAAACCCTGGAAAACGTCATCCGGGCGCGTAACAATGCCTCCAGCAGCCTCAAAAAGGCCTCGCAGGACCCGGGGTCACCCGGCGCCATACGTGATCTGTCCGGCGCTGAATCAGCGCTGGGCTCAGCCCTCGGACGGCTGTTCGCACTCCGGGAGGACTATCCCGACCTCAAGGCCGACCGCACCATGCAGCGCCTGCAAGAAGAACTCAGTACCACCGAGAACCGGGTGGCCTTTGCTCGCCAGGCGTTCAACGATGCAGTAATGGCCTACAACACCGGTCGCGAGGTTTTCCCCAACAATATGGTGGCCGGCATGTTCAATTTCTCACCGGCTGAATTGCTGGAAATCGAGGATGAGAGCAAGCGTGAGGTCCCGCAGATCAATTTCGGCGGCTGATGGCTGGCTGACACCATATGAACTTCTTTGAACATCAGGACCGGGCCCGGCGTAACACCCGGGTGCTGGTGCTTGCCCTGCTGATCGCGGTGGCCCTGTTGCTGGCCGCCCTCAATGCGGTTGTACTCATGGTTTTTGCCCTGATGCAGGGGGTAGTGCCCGATCGGGCATGGCTGGGCGAACAGGTTAATGTCATCGTCACAGTCACCTTCGTAGGCGCGGCTTTTATCGGACTGGCGGGACTGCTTCGTGCGGAATCACTGCGCGGGGGCGGCGGCCGGGTCGCCCGTGATCTGGGCGGCGCCCCGGTGGAGATGGACACCAGCGACCCCAAACGCCGGCAACTGGTCAATGTCGTGGAAGAAATGGCCATCGCGTCCGGCATCCCGGTCCCCGAAATCTACGTGCTGGAAAATGAACCGGCCATCAATGCCTTCGCGGCCGGCTATGGGCCCGGCGATGCTGCCGTGGCAGTCACTCGTGGCGCGCTGGACAAGCTCAACCGCGAAGAATTACAGGGTGTGATGGGCCATGAGTTCAGCCACATTCTCAATGGGGATATGCGCCTGAATACCCGACTGATGGGCATGACGTTCGGGATCATGGTGATTGGCATGATCGGACGAGGGCTGCTGAGAGGCATGTTCTACAGCGGTGGTCGTCGACGCCGTGGTGGTGGTGGCGATGCACGCGCCCAACTGGCGTTGCTGGCCACTGCCCTGGCACTGGTGGTCATCGGTATGCTGGGGGTGCTTGCCGGACGACTGGTGCAGGCCGCAGTATCACGCAAGCGTGAATTTCTCGCTGATGCCACGGCGGTCCAGCTGACCCGCTCGAGCGACGGTATTGCCGGCGCCCTGCGCAAGATCGGCGGCCTGGAGGGCTCAAACCTCACGTCCGCCCGCAGCGAAGAAATCGGTCACATGCTGTTTGGCCCCGGGCGCAAGCTGTGGGGTTCAGCGCTGGCGACTCACCCGCCACTGCAGGAGCGGCTCAAGGCCATTCAGCCGCATGTCCGTCATGACTTGCCCCCTGCTGCTGAATCGGCCACCGGGCAGGCAAGCGGCACGCCGGCTGCCGCCGGTTTCAGCAGTGGCGAACGAAGTGCGATCAACCATGCCGGCGCACCGGATGACGGCGACCTTCAGGCCGCACAGGCTTTGCTGGCAAGCCTGCCGGAACTGCTGGTCAAAACTGCCCACAGCGACAGCGGCGCGGCGCTGGTGATTACGGCATGCCTGTTCTCCAGTGACCCGGAAGTGGCACGGCGCCAGCAGACTCTGATCAGCGAGTACCGGGGTAGCGAAGCTGCCAGCGCCTGCGGGCAACTGGCCCGAATGATCCAGCATCACGGGCCGGCGGTACGCTTGCCGCTGGTCGACATGGCGTTTCCGGTGCTGCGACGAAAGCCCCTGCCGGAGCGCGATGCACTGGTGGTTTTGTGTCATCAGCTCGTCGCCGCCGACGGCCAGGTCTCGGCCTTTGAATACACACTGACCCGTCTGCTGAAGCAGTTGCTCGATGAGGTGGAAAACCCCGACCGGAAACAATCCGGCTGGCTGACTCGCGACACTTACCAGGACGCCGCCAGCGTGCTGTTCGGCATGGTCGCAGCGCATGGCCGTAACAACCCCGACAGCATCCATGCGGCTGCCATGGCGGGGCTGAAACAGCTTTTTCCGCACAAGACACCCGCAGCGCAAGCTGATAACAGAAACTGGAAAGCGCTTGACGAGGCATTGATCACTATCGACCGCCTGCATGGCAGTGACAAACAGCGCCTGTTGCTGGCACTGGAAACCACGATTCGCCATGATGATGAGGTCACGCCGGCACAGAGCGCGCTGTTGCACGTGATATGCGCCAGCCTGCATGTCCCTGTGCCGCCAGTGCACCCGCAAATGCCGGTCTCGGCGTGACACAATCTGTTACTTGTCCAAACCGGGAGTGATGATGAGCGAGCAGCCACTGACCCCAACGTCACGACGCGCGCGCGTTATCACCGGCATACTGATCACCGCCGCCATTGTGGCCCTGCTGGTGGTCATGTGGCATCAACTGCCACGCCCCTATTCCACCGATTTGTCACAGATCGGCCAGGGCACCCCGGCACTGGTGCTCGCGCATGATGATCACCTGGTTAACAGCGATCAGCAGATGGCCGCCATGGATAATGTGCGCGAGGGGCTGGAACGCCATGCCATTTTGCTGGTAGCCAATATGCGCGAAGCCCGCGGGGCGAACTTTGCCCGTGAGCATGACGCGGATGCCGCCACGGTGCTGATCTTCGGCGCCGAGGGCGAGTTGCTGGCCCGTATCCGGGGCCCTGTTGACGGGGCCACGCTGCGCCAGCACGTCGCCGCCGTGCTGGACACCGGCGACGAACAGCCCGGAGAATGAGCCGCATGACTGAAAAACATTTTCCGGACTGGGACGAGGATATTCATATTCCCCAAGGTCAGGCCGCCTGCTGGTGGCTGGGGCCGCTTACTCTGTATGCCGAACGTAACAAAAGTGAATGGCGTCTGGGCTGGCGGCGTGAAAAAGATCCGCTTTATGAAGCGCATGCTTTTGGCCTGCGGGATGCCATGCCCGAGGATGAAACCCTGGACCGCAAACGCTGGGGTACCGAGCATACGGGAGAAACACTGCGACTGATGCCTCTGCTCGCTGACCGGCCGGTGGTGGTCGCCCCGGAAGATGCGCTTTCAGTGCCCGCCGGCGACACCCTGGTGCTGTATATGAGCTCACCGCTCTGGCTGAGCATCACCACCGGCAGCGACAGCAAACCGCTCACACTGACCGAACTGCCGGTGACCCTGTTATCGGACACCTGGTTTGGCGAAAACACGCGTGTGGGCGAGTTGTGTTATTCCATCCGTACCCGGGCCCGTACCGTGTTCGAGGAAATCACGCCCCTGCCACACCGGGCTTTGACCCGGGTGACGATCAAAAACCGCAGCAGCAAGGTGCTGGACCTGGAGCAGCTCAAGGTGCCCATGAACGCCCTGGCCCTGCACAGTTACACCGACGGTTCGCTGTGGACCGATGCGGTGGTGCTCAATCACGAAGACAGCGAGCAGCTGACCAGCCTGGAAATCGACCGCAAGGCGCGCCATCAAAGCGGCCGCAAGAAACAGATTGCCGCGCCCCGCGAAGTATTTGAGCGCCAGACCATGATGCGGGCATTCAGCCAGTTGTTTGGCCAGACCCACTGAAGCTGTCGGGAATCCCCCTATGATCGAAACCTTTGGCCATTATCTGCAAACTGATTTCGCTCTCAATGCGATACGGGCGGTGCTGATCCTCATAGTCAGCCTGGTGCTGGCCCGTTTCGCGGGTGCAGCCGTCCAGCGCATGCTGGTCAACAGCCTGGGTGATAACCGGGCCCGCACCGCGCGGCGCCTGATGTTTTACCTGGTCGTGGCTGCGGGCCTGATGATGGGGCTGCGGGAGCTGGGCTTTAATATTGCCGTGCTGCTGGGGGCGGCCGGCATCCTCAGCGTGGCGCTGGGCTTTGCTTCCCAGACCTCGGCTTCGAATCTTATCAGCGGCCTGTTCCTGGTGGGTGAAAAGCCCTTCGAGCTGGGCGACATGATTCGCGTGGGCGAGACCACCGGACAGGTGCTGTCCGTGGACCTGCTCTCGGTCAAACTGCGCACCTTCGACAATCTCTTTGTGCGGGTACCCAACGAAACCCTGATCAAAAGCGAAATCGTCAACCTCACCCGCTTTCCCATCCGCCGCTATGACCTGCAGGTCGGCGTGGCCTACAAGGAGGATATCGGTCAGGTGCGGGAGGTGCTGACACAGGTCGCCCGGGACAATCCGCTGTGTCTGGATCACCCCAAACCCATGGTCATTTTCCAGGGCTTCGGCGATTCATCACTGGATCTGCAGTTTTCGGTCTGGGCCCGGCGCGAGAACTTCCTGCCGCTTCGCAACAGTATCAGCGAGGAAGTGAAAAACGCCTTTGACGAGGCCGGCATCGAGATCCCCTTCCCCCATCGCACCCTTTATGCCGGCAGCGTCACCGAACCCATGCCAATCCGGCTGGTAGACAACGAATCTCCGAGCTAGCCGGGCTATGCCCGGCGTGATTAAGTGATTAAGTGGTTAGGTGATTAGGTAGCGGGACGAACCGTTGCCAGCCGGATCATCCGGAGCACGCGCCGATCCGCTGTTTGGGGTGCTGTCGGACAACTTGTGCCTTAATTTTCGTTGCCTTGGGGCGGGTCACGATTGATTGTTTGCGGTCTTGCAACGGGTGTCCACCGACCTGACGGCGCGTTCTCCGCAGGTTTTTGTTTTGCACCACCGGTTCCCGCGACTTAATCACTTAACCACCTAAGCACTTAAAACGCCGCGCGAAGCGCGGCTAGAACAACAACTCGCCGAAGGCGACTACGACAAAAGCCACCACCATCCAGAGCGCCAGAAACAGGTACCAGCGGCTCCAGTGTTCGCGGTAAAGACTCCAGGCGGTGCCGGCAGAAGCTGCCATCACCGCGCAGAACAGCACGGTAGAGGCCACCAGCAGGGGGAAAGTCTCCTGCATCCGCGGTTCCTGATCCAGAAACAGCCAGTACAGAAACACCACCACCGCCATAACCAGGCTGAGTGAGGAACTCAGCACCAGCAGACCGCTGGTGACAATCAGGGCGAATTTGTTCATAAATAACGTGTTAGGTGGTTACGTGATTACGTGATTACGTCGCGGGAACCCGTAGTGCAAAACGGAAACTCCGCGACACGCGCCGACAGCTCGGCAAGTGATAAGTATAACACCGGCTGCCAAAGGCCATGGCACAGATTTATCCGGCAACCTTCCAAAAACGGATCGGCGCACGCTCCGAGTCAACAGTTCGGCAACGAACCATCGCGCGACGTAACCACGTAATCACGTAACCACGTAAAACGTATAGAAAGGAAAATGCCCCACGGGCGTACCCGTGGGGCAATACGGTTCCCCTGTTATTATTATTGTCCGGCGTGCGGGCTTCAGGCGGCCTTGAAGGTGAAATCCTCACCCTTTTCGGCCATGCTGACCAGCGATTCCGGCGGCGCGAAACGCGCGCCATAGCGCTGCTCAAGTTCCCGGGCCCGGTCCACAAACTGTTTCACGCCCGTGGCGTTGATGAATTGCAGCACACCACCCTGGTGCGGTGCAAAGCCCCAGCCGAAGATGCTGCCGATATTAGCATCGGGAATGCTGTGCAGCACACCCTCGTCCATGCAGCGGATGGTCTCCAGTGCCTGCACGTAGAGCATGCGGTCCATCATTTCCTGGTAAGGCAGTTCCTTGTCCGGCTGCGTGTAGAGCTCGCGCAGTTGCGGCCAGAGGTATTTCTTGCCTTCCTGCGGATACTCGTAGAAACCGGCGCCAGCCGCCTTGCCGGGGCGTTCGTGCTTGTTGACCATTTCCTGCACGATGTCGAAGGACGGGTTGTGCGGCGGGGTCTTGCCCTCGGCCTCGAAGTCCTTGCGGGTCTGCTCACCAATGTGCAGCATCAGCGACATACTGACTTCGTCAGACAACGCCAGCGGCCCCACCGGCATACCGGCCTGCAGACCGGCCGCCTCGATGCGCTGCGGGTCCTGTCCTTCCTGCAACAGGGCCATGCCTTCCTGCACATAGGTGCTGAACACCCGCGAGGTATAGAAACCACGGCTGTCGCTGACCACGATCGGGGTTTTCTTGATTTGCTTGACGAAATCAAAGGCCCGCGCCAGCGTCTCGTCGGCGGTTTCTTCACCGGTGATGATCTCCACCAGCGGCATGCGGTCGGCCGGTGAGAAGAAATGCAGACCGATAAAGTTTTTTGGCCGCTCTGAAGCCCTGGCCAGACCTGTAATCGGCAGCGTGGAAGTGTTGGAGGCAAAGATGGCATTGTCATCCAGCCGCGCCTCGGCTTCCTGCGTCACCTTCGCCTTGAGCTCGCGATCCTCGAATACCGCCTCGATCACCAGATCACAGCCCTTGAGGTCGTCCGGGTCATCCGTGGCCAGGATCCGGCCCAGTACCGCATCAGCCTTGTCCTGGCTCATGCGGCCCTTGCTCACCCGCTTGTCGAGCAGTTTCTGCGAGTAGGCCTTGCCCTTTTCGGCGTTTTCCTTTGAGACGTCCTTGAGGACCACCTCGCAACCGGCCATGGCGGCACAATAGGCAATGCCCGAGCCCATCATGCCGGCGCCGAGAATGCCCACCTTGCCGGCCTGCCAGTTATCAAAGCCCTGCGGGCGACTGTTGCCACCATTGATGGCGTTGAGCTGATACCAGAAGGCGGAGATCATGTTCTTGGCCGTCTGGCCGGTGGCCAGTTTGGCAAAATAACGCGACTCGATGCGGGCGGCCGTCTCGATATCCACCAGCGTACCCTCGACGATGGTGCTCATGATGGCCTCGGGCGCAGGCATGTTGCCACGGGTCTTTTGCTTGAGCATGGCCGGACCAATCGCCAGCATCTGAGCGACCTTGGGATTTTGCGGATCCCCGCCGGGAATGCGAAAGCCTTTCTGGTCCCAGGGCTGCTGTGCTTCGGGGTTGGCCTTGATCCATTTGCGGGCCCGTGCCATCAAATCGTCCGGACCACTGGCCAGTTCATCGATCATCCCGGCATTGAGCGCGGCTTCCGGCTTAACCCGCTTGCCTTCCATCAGGAAAGGCAGGGATTCCTGCAGCCCCAGCATACGCGGCAGACGAATGCAGCCCCCGCCCCCGGGCAGCAGACCCAGATTAACTTCAGGGAACCCGAACTCGGACTTGCCGTCATTAATGGCAATACGATGATGGGTGGCCAGGGCCAGTTCCAGTCCACCGCCAAGCGCGGAGCCATTGAGGGCAGCAACCACGGGCACGCCCAGGGTTTCAAGCTGACGCATGCCGGCTTTCAACGCCAGTCCGCCCTGAAAAACCTCTTCCGCATCGGTGGCGGCGAAGAGGCTGTCCAGATCGCCGCCGGCCATGAAGGTTTTCTTGGCGGAGGTGACGATCACCCCGGCCAGGTCTTTCTCGGCGGCCAGCTTTTCCAGCGCATCACGGAAACCTTCGCCAAACTCCTGGCCCATCATATTGGCGGAGCGGCCGGGCTGGTCCATGGTCAGAGTGACGATATTGTCACTGTCTTTATCGTATTTAAAGTACATAATTAACTCTTCTGTTTAAGTTACTGTTAAATTTATAAAACAAAAACAAATAAGCCGCGAAATTGACGCGAAATATTCGCGAGATTAATACTCCCGCCCACAAGTCGTGCCGGGGCTTGCCTGTGGCGCAATACAGCCCTGGTCGGCGGTTGTTTCGCGGTCAGCAGCGAACTCAGACGCGCTCGATAATGGTGGCAATCCCCATGCCGCCGCCCACGCACAGCGTGGCCAGGCCGGTATTGAGATCACGCCGTTCCAGTTCATCCAGCAGCGTGCCCAGAATCATGGCGCCGGTCGCACCCAGCGGATGCCCCATGGCAATAGCGCCTCCGTTGACGTTGAGGATGTCATCGGCTACGTCGAGCTCACGCTGGAAATGCATGACCACCGAAGCAAAGGCCTCGTTAAGCTCGAACAGGTCAATATCAGAGGGCTTCATGCCCGCCTTGGCCAGCGCCTTGCGGGTGGCCGGCGCGGGGCCGGTGAGCATGATGGTGGGCTCAGTCGAGGTCACGGCCACGGCGCGAATACGGGCACGGGGCTTGAGGCCGAGCTCCTTGCCCTTCTCGCCACTGCCGATCAGCACCAGGGCGGCGCCATCCACGATCCCGGACGAGTTGCCGGCCGTGTGCACGTGGTTGATACGCTCGACCTGCGGATAAACCTGCATGGCGACCTGGTCGAAGCCGAGATCCCCCGGCATCTGAAAAGCGGGCTTGAGCTGACCCAGCGATTCCGCCGTGGTATCGGCACGTACGTGTTCGTCACGGTCCAGCACCACCATGCCGTTGATATCCCGTACCGGCACGATGCTTTTGTCGAAGTAGCCGGACTTCCAGGCCTCGGCGGCACGCTTTTGCGAACGTGCGGCATAGGCGTCCACATCATCGCGAGTGAAACCATCCAGGGTGGCAATCAGGTCGGCGCCAATGCCCTGGGGCACGAAGTTGAGTTTGGAGTTGACGGCGGGATCCAGCGCCATGGGGCCCCCGTCAGAGCCCATGGGAATACGCGACATGGATTCCACGCCGCCGGCGGCGACCAGGTCTTCCCAGCCGGAAGCCACCTTCATCGCCGCCATATTGACGGCTTCCAGCCCGGAGGCACAGAAACGGTTGAGCTGCACGCCGGACACCGACTGGTCCCAGCCGGCATAGAGCGCGGCAATCTTGGCAATATCCGCCCCCTGGTCACCAATGGGTGTGACACAGCCCAGCACCACGTCATCGACCTGCGACGTATCCAGCTGGTTGCGTTCTTCCACGGCCTGGAAGACATTGCGCATCAGATCAATCGGCTTGACCTCGTGCAGGCTGCCGTCTTTCTTGCCGCGACCCCGCGGGGTGCGAACGGCATCAAAAATATAGGCTTCAGTTCCCATGATTGACTCTCCACTACATCATTAACAAAAGGTTAAAAATACCGGCTTACATATTCCGTCGATACTGTCCGCCCACCTCATACAGTCTGGCGGACATCTGCCCCAGTGAACAGCAACGCGCTGCAGCCAGCAGCTCATCAAAAATATTGTCGCCTGACACAGCCACCTCGGCGAGGCGATCAAGCGCGGCAGGCGCGGCTTGCGCATGGCGCTGGTGGAAACGTGCCAGATTGTCGATCTGCTGCTGTTTTTCAGACTCACTGGAGCGTATCAGCTCCGTCACCGTCGTCGCTTCTTCCCGGCCTTCCGGCGGTTTGAAGGTATTCACACCGATGATCGGCAAACTGCCATCATGCTTGCGCCGCTCATACTCCAGACTTTCTTCCTGAATCCGGCCCCGCTGGTACATGGTTTCCATAGCACCGAGTACGCCACCACGCTCTGACAGCCGTTCAAACTCCTGGTAGACGGCCTCCTCGACCATATCGGTGAGGGTTTCAATAATGAAAGAGCCCTGCCAGGGGTTTTCATTGGTGTTGAGACCCAGCTCGCGGTTGATGATCAGCTGGATGGCCATGGCCCGCCTGACCGAGGCCTCGGTCGGGGTGGTGATGGCCTCGTCAAAGGCGTTGGTATGCAGGCTGTTGCAGTTGTCGAACAGGGCATACAGCGCCTGCAGGGTGGTCCGGATGTCATTGAACTGCACTTCCTGGGCATGCAGGCTGCGTCCGGAGGTCTGGATGTGATACTTGAGCATCTGGCTGCGGGCGCTGGCGCCATAGCGCTCACGCATGGCCCGCGCCCAGATGCGCCGCGCCACCCGGCCGATCACGGCATACTCGGCATCCACACCGTTGCTGAAAAAGAAACTGAGATTGGGGGCAAAATCGTCAATAGCCATGCCCCGCGCCAGGTAGTACTCGACAATGGTAAAGCCATTGGCCAGCGTAAAAGCGAGCTGGGTGACCGGGTTCGCCCCGGCCTCGGCGATGTGATAGCCGCTGATGGAGACGCTGTAGTAATTGCGCACACCGTGCTCGATGAACCAGGCCTGCACGTCAGCCATCATGCGCATGGCGAATTCGGTGGAAAAAATACAGGTGTTCTGGGCCTGGTCTTCCTTGAGAATATCGGCCTGTACCGTGCCCCGCACCTGGCTCAGGGTATCCTTGCGAATACGCTCATAAGTCTCGCGGTCCACTACCTGATCGCCGCTGACACCAAGCAGGCCCAGCCCCAGGCCGTCGTTGCCCGAAGGTAACTCGCCCTCGTAGCGCGGCCGCGGACTGTCCCCGAACAGGGCATCCAGCTGTTTTTCCGTGGCTTCCCACTGACCCTGTTCGCGCAGGTATTTTTCCACCTGCTGATCAATCGCGGCGTTCATAAAAAAGGCCAGGATCATGGGCGCCGGGCCATTGATGGTCATCGAGACGGAAGTCGCCGGGTCACACAGGTCAAAGCCGGAATAGAGCTTTTTCATGTCATCCACGGTGGCAATAGACACGCCCGAGTTACCGATCTTGCCGTAGATATCCGGCCGCTCACCGGGATCCTCGCCGTACAGGGTGACCGAATCAAAGGCGGTGGACAGCCGGTTGGCCGGCTGCCCCTCGGCCAGGTAATGAAAGCGTCGGTTGGTGCGCTCCGGGGTACCTTCCCCGGCAAACATGCGGATCGGGTCTTCGCCGGTGCGCCGGTATGGGTACACGCCGGCAGTGTAGGGATAGCCGCCCGGCAGGTTCTCACGCAGCAGAAAAGCCAGTTGATCGCCCCAGTCGCGGTAGTCTGCCGGCGCGATCTTGGGAACCTGCAGGTGGCTGAGCGTTTCGGTGTAATTGTCGCCCTCAATGGCGCGCCCGCGCACCTCATAGCTGTAGCGCTCGCTACACACATTCTGGCGCAGTCGTGGCCAGTCCCGCAGGGCCTGTAATGCTTCGGCGGAAAGGCTTTCCAGGGCCGCCTGGTAGCGCTGTCGCAACAGCTGCACACTGCCGTCCACCTGGTCGTCGTTCAGTGCCCTGCCGGGATACAGGGCCAGGAGTTCAGGCAAAGCCGGATCTTCCAGCAATTGCAGGCTTTGATAACAGCTCTGGGCCTGACTGGCCGCCTCGGCCATGCGGCGGATGTCCCGCTCGATGCCTCGCCCCTGCTCGGCGATTTCTGCCAGATAACGCTGGCGAGGACCGGGGATCAGTGCCGAGACCGCAGGCAATTCATCGCTGGCCTGCATCGCCGGATCCCAGCCCGAGTCGGCGCCGCCCATGGCCTCACACAGGGCCACAAACAGACGATTCACGCCGGGGTCGTGAAACTGGCTGGCGATGGTGGGATACACGGGCACCTCGTCATCGCCAGCCTCAAACGCGAGGCGATTGCGCCGCCACTGCTTGCGGATATCACGCAGGGCGTCCTCGGAACCGCGTT
>PWYF01000265.1 GCA_003567955.1 Thiotrichales bacterium | reverse complement strand
GCGGCGGTCTTGACCAGGTTCTGGACCCCGGCGCGGGCGGCGCCGGAATGGCCCATCATGGGCATGCCTTTCTCGATGTCGGCGAGCATGCAAACAATACTGCCGCCATGATCCTTCATGTACTGGTTAACCACCTCGCGGGTCACCAGAAAGGGGCCAAGCAGATTGTTGCGCACGACGGCCTCGAAACCGTTGCGCGAAATCATTTCCAGCAGGGCGGGGAACTGGCCGCCGGCATTGTTGATCAGGCCGTCAATGCGACCATGGCGCTCAAGCAGGGTGGCGACCATGGCCCGGACCTGGTCTTCCTCGCGGATATCGCAGGTGGTGTAATCGGCCTTGCCGCCGTCGCCGGTGATTTCTTCGGCCACGGCGGCGAGCTTGTCCTCATTGCGCCCGCTGATGAAAACGGTGGCGCCCAAATGGGCCAGTTCATGCGCCATACAGCGGCCGATGCCCGAGCCGCCGCCAGTGACAAGTACAACCTGGCCATCGAACAGACCGGGACGGAAGACGGAATTGAAACCCATGTTCAAGGTGTCCTGAATGTATTGTGTTGATCTGGAGGTTTCCGAGCTTATCATTTCAAGGTACTTAATCAAGCGCTTGCTTGATTAAAGGAACCTCTGATAGCTTGCGATGGGGAAAGACTGATTTATTCGTGGTGCCGCAGGACCCGCTGAGGTGCGACGAATAAATCAGTCTTTCCCTGAATCATAACCCCCGGGAGTGTACAGGTGTCACAGGATAAGCAGCCTATTTCCACTGAAGAACGTGACAAGTTCGCACAAAAGGTTCGGGCCTGGCTCAAGAGGAATATGCCGTCAAAGCCGGATTTTCGTCTGCCGCTGACCTTTATGGAAATCGATAACCAGGCACAGTTTGATTATTTGTGTGACTGGCAATGCCGGGTCTATGAAGCCGGCTATCTGGGGATGAGCTGGCCGGCCGAATATGGCGGCGGCGGGCTGCCACAGGTTTACCAGGACATTGTCACCCGTGAGATGGCCCGTTTACAGGCGCCCTTTATGATCAATGCCATTGGCCTGTCCTGGGCCGGGCCGACCATCCTCAAGCTGGGCACCGAAGCGCAGAAAAAGCGTTATATCAAGAAGATTCTGAGCGCCGAGGAAATCTGGTGTCAGGGCTTCTCCGAGCCCGAAAATGGCTCGGACCTGGGTAATGCCCAGACCCGCGCGGTGCGTGATGGTGACAGCTATGTCATCAACGGCTCCAAGATCTGGACCAGCCAGGCCGAATACGCCGCCCATATGATCCTGATCGCACGCACCGATCCCGAGGCCCCCAACAAGTATGCCGGCCTGAGCTTTTTCCTCGCACCCATGGATACGCCGGGGATCGAGATTCGCCGTATTCGCAAGATGACCGGGGAATACGGCTTTGCCCAGACGTTCTTTGATGACGCCCGGATTCCCGCCGATACCCTGGTCGGGGAGGAAGGACAAGGCTGGAATGTGGCCATGGCGGTGCTGGCCTTCGAGCGCGGTGCGGCATTGGGGCAGGCCGGCGGTAATATCATGTCGGTGATTACCAGTCGTGATCTGGTGGAAACCGCGCGCAAGAGCCTGCGTGATGGCCGCCCGGCGCTGGAAGATGTCCGTATCCGTGAGCAATTGGTGCAGTTCATGATCGAGGAGCGCTGTCTGCGCCTGGGCCGCCAGCGTGGCCGGGATCAGCGCCTGCTGACACCCGGGCGGGAGTTTGCCCCCATGCTGCTGGGCAAGCTGCAGGGCTCGGAGTACATGCGCCGTATGGCGGCCTTCGCGGTGAGCATGCAGGGTGGGCAGGCCCCCCTGTATGTGGATGATCCGATGGCGCTGGATGGCGGGGTTTGGCAGCGCCAGCACATGAACAGCTACTCGGCCACCATCGGTGGCGGCACCAGCGAAATACAGCGCAACATCATAGGCGAGCGCCTGCTCGGCCTGGGCAAGGGGTAAGGGCATGGCTGCGGAAGAACTGAAACTCAAATACACCGATGAGCAGGCCATGCTGGCCGACTCGGCGTGGGGTTTTCTGCGCGAGCGCTGCACCAGCGACAAGGTGCGCGAGTGGATGGACTTGTCTACCGGTTACGATACGACCCTGTGGCAGGAAATGGCCGACCTGGGCTGGCTGGGCATTGCGTTGCCTGAAGAACATGGTGGTTCATGTCTGCCGGCCGGTGCGCTGGTCAGCGTGGTCGAGCCCATGGGCCGTTATCTGCTGGCTACGCCCTTTCTTGCCACCACGCTGGCAGGGCAGTTGCTGCTGGGCACCGCGAGCAAGGCGCAGTGCCGGGAATGGCTGCCGGCCATCGCCAAAGGCGAATGTATCGCCACGCTGGCGCTGAGTGATGCCGGTGGCTCCTGGGTGCCGGAGCATATTGACGTCAAGGCAAGCCGCATGAAGAAGGGCTGGCGGCTTGAGGGCAAGGCCTCGGGCGTGCTTGAACTGGCCTATGCGGATCTGGTGCTTGTGCCCGCGCGCACGGACCAGGGGCTGGCCGTATTTGCGGTTTCTCGCGAGGATTTGTCCTATACCGCGATTGAGCGGGAACAGCTGGTGGATGAAACCCGCCGCAGTTATCGGCTTGACTGCGACGGTATTCAGCTCGATGACTCGGCCCGCCTGGGCAAGGGGGATGCCACAGCGGCGATTCATGATGCACATGCGCTGGCCTGGCTGCTGGTGGGGAGTGAGTTGACCGGGGTCGCCGACGGGGCATTCAGTTTGATGCTGGACTATCTCAAAACACGCAAGCAGTTTGGCAAGACCATTGGCAGTTATCAGGCGCTGAAGCACCCGGCCGTGGAGATCATGGCCCAAATCGAGGACAGCCGTGGCCTGATGCAGTATGCCGCCAGCGTTTTTGAGGGCGACAAGGGCGAGTCCGCCGTGGCGGCCCGTATGCTCAAGGCGTATGCCGGTGAGACCGCCGCTTATGCGACGGATCGGGCGGTGCAGTTCCACGGCGCCTTCGGTTTTACCTGGGAATGCGACGTGCAGCTGTATTTTCGCCGCGCGACCTGGGCCCGGCATGTGTTCGGCGATGCCCTGCATCATCGCGCCCGCCTGGCCGACTTGCTGCTGGACTGAGGTTTGCTGTGCCGATAATGACTGCAGAACAGATCGACGCCCTGATGCGGGAAGTGTTTCCGGCCATGCCGGAAGACTTCTACCGTATCGAGGCCGTGGCGGATCATTATGTGCGCGTGCGCATGCCGTATCGTGAGGATTATCTGCGCCCCGGTGGCACACTATCCGGCCCATCGCTGATGACCCTGACCGATACCGTGATGTATTACGCCGTGCTGGCGATGATCGGGCCGCAGCCGCTCGCGGTGACCACCAATCTGAATATCAACTTCATGCGCCGTCCCGAGCCGGCCGATGTGATCGCGGAATGCCGATTGCTGAAGCTCGGCGCCCGCCTTGCGGTAGGCGAGGTCAGCATGTATTCGGAGGGCAAGCAGGACATGGTGGCGCACGCCACCTGTACCTACTCCATCCCGCCACCCGACAAACGTTAAGGAAACACTGATGTATTCGTCACGTCTCAGCGGGTCCTGAGGCGTCCAGTTGCAAGGCGCCGTGCGCAGTCGAAGGCTGGTTGCCTTTGCAAGTACGGCAACGCCGCAGATGGGCGCCGCAGGGCCCGCCCTTCGGGGCCCGGCCCGCGTCCCGGTCGCAGCGTTGCGACTTTTTGACGTATTCTCGATACGTCTGCGAAGTCGCGCCTTGATACCAGAACGCGGGCTGTGCCTGAGACGTGACGAATACTTCAGTGTTTCCTTAATGCGCCACCGAAAACACCGAGGTGAAGGGGTGCTTGTTTTTAACTTCCGGTGGCTTCGGTGAGTTCGGTGGCGATTGAACCGGGGTGCCACCGATTTTCAAGGGCGCCACCGAATACACCGAATGCACCGAGGGTAGCGATTGTTTTTGAACCTTCGGTGTTTTCGGTGAGTTCGGTGGCGGTTGAAGCGGCTTGCCACCGGTTTTTAAGGCGCCACCGAAGACACCGAATGCACCGGGACTCAGTGATTATATTCCCAGTCCTCGGTGAGTTCGGTGTCTTCGGTGGTTGCCTTGCCGGATCTATTCGATTTCGCT
>PWYF01000251.1 GCA_003567955.1 Thiotrichales bacterium | reverse complement strand
TGTCTGGTGTTTCTGATGTTGCCGGTACAGGCATCGGAGGCGGGCTGGATGGGGGTCCATATGCGCGAGGTGACCCAGGGCGAGGCGCAGGCTCAGAATTTGCCGCGCTTTGACCATGCCCTGGTCACGTCCACTGTAGCTGGTGCGCCGGCGGGGCCGGCCGGCATCCGTGCCGGCGATGTGATTGTCTCGGTCAATGGTGAGACCGTTTCCATGTCCCGGTTCCGGGAAAAAATTGCCGGGCATTCTGCCGGTGACACTGTGACGGTTGAGGTGTCGCGTGGCGGTTTGCGAGGTGAATTTGATGTCACCCTGACCAGTCAAGCGGCATGGCAACAAGCCCAATCCCGGAACCTTCAGCATCAGGCCTCACGTTCGGCAGGGAATAATGTTCAGTGGCGGGGTGGAAGTTTTCTTGTAGGCCTGGATATCGTATCGATTCCGTGCAGTGAATGTATTACAGATCCTGCTCCCATGGGGCTGGCTTTTGGTGGCACGTTTTATATTGATGATATTCTGGCCGTGACGGGGGCAGTGGGTTTCGGGATAATTGAGTCCGAAGCAAGTTTTGGGCTTGGCGATGATGTGGACGTAGGCCTGGCCCCCTATGTACGCGGGAACCTGAAGATTGGGCATTTTTCTAATCCGGAATGGACAGTCTACGGCCTGGTGGGCATTGAACCCTACACGCTGACCGTTGACGGTTCGTCTGCGAATGACACGGTCGGCGATTTTGCTTTTGGTATAGGTGGGACGCTGGGCAATGGTCGAGTACGTGGTGACAGTGTCGGTATAGAGATAACTTTTGTCCAGGACTCTGATTTGGATAGCGATATTATGAGGTTTAGCGGATTCTGGGAATTCTGAGTCGCGGTCTGTGTTAATTGTCCCTGGTTGGGCTTTATTGAATGGTTATCTCTGCCAGGGCCGTGTATAGCGCCGCCTGGTTACTATCCCGGCGGCGTTTTTACATCCGGGCCGTGCGGCGCGGTGTCTGGTAGAATTGCGCTCCCGAGTTCAATCCGACCCGAGATGCCGAGCCATGACCGTCAAAACCCGCTTTGCTCCCAGTCCCACCGGCTTTCTGCATATTGGCGGCGCGCGTACCGCGCTGTTTTCCTGGCTGGAAGCCCGTCGTCAGGGCGGCGAGTTTGTGTTGCGTATCGAGGATACGGACCAGGAGCGTTCCACGGCCGAATCCGTGGAAGCCATTCTGGAGGGTATGCAGTGGCTGGGGCTGGACTGGGACGAAGGGCCGTATTATCAGACAGAGCGCTTTGATCGGTATCGCGAAGTGATCCAGCGCCTGCTGGATGAAGACAAGGCCTATTACTGCTATTGCTCCCGCGAACGGTTGGATGAACTGCGCGAAGGTCAGCGCGCCAGGGGTGAGAAGCCCCGCTATGACGGTCGTTGCCGGGATCTGGACGGGCCGCCTGAGGGCGCGGAAGCGGTCAAACCGGTGGTGCGCTTTCGCAACCCCCAGGAGGGGCAGGTGGTGGTGGAGGACCGGGTGCGTGGTCGGGTGGCTTTTGATAACAGTGAGCTGGACGATCTGATTATCGCCCGCGGTGATGGCACCCCCACCTATAACCTGACGGTGGTGGTGGATGATGCCGACATGGGCGTGACCCGGGTGATCCGCGGCGATGACCACCTCAACAATACCCCGCGTCAGATCAATATTCTCAAAGCGATGGGCGTCGAGCCCCCGGAGTATGCCCATGTCGCCATGATCCTGGGCGAGGATGGCAAGCGCCTGTCCAAGCGACACGGGGCGGTGAGTGTGCTGCAATACCGGGATGACGGCTATTTGCCCGAGGCGCTGTTGAATTATCTGGTGCGGCTGGGCTGGTCGCACGGGGATCAGGAAGTGTTCACGCGCGATGAGATGCTGGCGCACTTCAGCATTGATGATGTCAACCGGGCCGCGTCCACCTTTAACCCGGAGAAACTGCTGTGGCTGAACCAGCAGTATCTGAAGACCCTGCCCCCTGAAGAAGTCAGCGAGCATCTGCTTTGGCATTTCGGTCAGCTCGATATCAATCCCGCGGAGGGCCCGCCGTTGGGGGAAGTGGTGCTGGCCCTGCGAGAGCGCTCCCGCACGCTGCTTGAAATGGCTGAATCGGCCCGTATGTTCTACGAGGAATTCGAGGCCTATGATGAAAAGGCTGTGCGCAAGAATTTCAAGGGGCGTGCGCAGGAGGTTCTCGAGCGGCTGCATGCCGAGCTCTCCGGGGTCACGGAATGGAATGCTGAAACCCTGCATGCGGTGGTGACCGGAGCGGCTGAATCCATGGAACTCAAGCTGGGCAAGGTGGCCCAACCCCTGCGGGTGGCCGTCAGTGGCGGCGCGGTGTCACCGCCCATTGACCTCACCCTCACCCTGTTGGGGCGCGAGCGCACTCTGGCACGTATCACGCGGGCGATCGGGCAGATCCCGGCCGAATCCGAAGCAGACTGAGCGCTGGCTACATCTGGTTTGGTTTCTGTGGCCTGGCTCGCTATGATCGGTGAATGCGAATGAGGCATCTGCGCAAACCATCAATGATTCGCTACGCACGGCTGGCGTTGTTCGGGCTGCTGTTGTTGCCGGGACTGATTGCGCTGGCCGGGGCGGCAGTGGAGGGCAACCAGGCGGAGCGTGGCAGCGCCGCCGTGCTTCAGATCAGCGGGCCGATCGGGCCGGCTACCTCTGATTACTTTCGTACTGCAATGCAAAAGGCGCATGAGGCCAACGTCGAGCTGATTGTGCTGCGCATGGATACGCCTGGCGGGCTGGATCAGGCCATGCGTGAAATTATCCAGGAAATCATCGAATCGCCGGTCCCGGTGGCCACCATTGTCTGGCCCGGGGGTGCGCGTGCTGCCAGCGCCGGCACCTATATCCTCTATGCCAGCCACATTGCCGCTATGGCGCCGGGCACCAACCTGGGGGCGGCCACACCGGTGCAGGTGGGCGGCCCGGGTGGCCTGCCAGGGGCCGATGAGGAAGAAGACACCGGCGACAATGGGGACGAAGAGAATGGAGAACGCGCCGAGCCCGCCGGCGACGCCATGGAGCGCAAGATGATCAATGACGCCGTGGCCTATATCAAGGGGCTGGCGCGCATGCATGATCGTAATGAGGAATGGGCCGAGAAGGCGGTGCGCGAGGCGGCCAGCCTGTATGCCGAGGAAGCTCTCGAGATCAATGTGATTGATGTGGTCGCACAGGATGTGCGCGAACTGTTACAGGCGATTGACGGTCGCGAGGTCAACCTCAAGGGCCAGGATGAAAAGCATGTGCTGGCCACCGCCGAACTGACACTGGTCGAGATACTGCCAGACTGGCGCAATGAATTGCTGGCTGTGCTGACCAACCCCAATGTGGCCTATTTTCTGATGCTGATTGGCATCTATGGCCTGATTCTTGAGTTCTACAGCCCGGGGGCTATTATCCCGGGGGTGGTCGGTGGCATCTCGCTGTTGCTGGCGTTGTATGCCTTCAATGCGCTGCCGGTGAATTATGCCGGTGCGGCGCTGATTCTGCTGGGGATATTGTTGATGATTGCCGAATTACTGGCACCGAGTTTTGGCGCCCTGGGGCTGGGGGGTGTGATTGCCTTTGTGGTGGGCTCGGTGATCCTGATTGATACCGATGCGCCGGGCTTTGGTGTTGATCCGGCGCTGATTGCCGCCGTGGGGCTGGTGACGGCGCTGCTTTTCGTGGGGCTGATTGCGGCACTGGCCAAGTCCCGCCGGCGCGATGTAGTCAGTGGACGTGAGGCGCTGGTGGGGGCCGAAGGCACGATGGTTTCGGCGGCGAAGAATCAGGCGGTGGTCCGGGTCCAGGGGGAAAACTGGTCGGCTCGCAGTGAACATGCCTTGCGCAAGGGACAGCGGGTACGCGTGGTAGAACGGGATGGTCTTATGCTGGTCGTTAAGCCAGCGCAGGAAGAGTCCGAAAGCAGCGCTGGATGATACAGTGAGTATCACAGCCGGGGGCCGGCTCTCGGATTAATCCGGTCCGGCCCGCCTCGACAGGAAATGGAGGAGTTCAGATGCTTGAGTATTTTGGTTTTATTCTCGCGATTGCCGTCATTGCACTGATTGCCAGTGCCATTCATATTCTGCGTGAATATGAACGTGGCGTGGTGTTCATGCTCGGGCGGTTCTGG
>PWYF01000097.1 GCA_003567955.1 Thiotrichales bacterium | reverse complement strand
TCAGGCGCCAGGTGCAATGCAACTGGCTGCCGGAGGCGTAATCACGTGCCGGTAGCCAGTCCAGACACTGGGCCTCGTTGGGGTCACGGTCGCTGTTCTTGGCGAACCAGACCCGCTCGTCACCAACAATCACCAGGGGGTCACACATGCCGGGTGGTCCCGTTCGGGGTCACTTGCCAACAAGGCTACAACAGCGCCTGTTCAGGTGCGAGCAGGGCGATTGAAGTGCGGGTCTGCTAGGCTGTAGGCGTCTGATCTGAAGCGGAGGGGCCATGTTGAAGGCGCGTTGGGGTCTGCTGCAGGGGCGCGGGCCCGGCTGGGTGTTTTATCTGTCGCTGCTGTTGCTGGCCTCGTTTGTGAGTATGGGGGTGCTGGCCCCTGATGAGCTGGCTTACGGTGCGGCACAGGCGCTGGATTTCACCACTCTGCATTTCGGCTGGCTGTACCTGTTTGCCACTACCGGTTTTCTGGTTTTCTGCCTGGGCGTGGCGCTCTCGGATTATGGCCGTATCCGGCTCGGCGCCGAGGGCGAGGCGCCGGAATTTTCCTACCCGGCCTGGCTGGGGATGATCTTCTCCGCCGGTATGGGTGTGGGGCTGGTGTTCTGGGGCGTGGCCGAACCCATGACGCATTACATCGAGCCGCCGCTGGGTCAGGCCGAGGCGCGCACACCTGACGCCGCCGCACTGGGGCTGCGCTATTCCCTGTTTCACTGGGGATTCCACCAGTGGGCCAATTTTGCCGTGGTGGGGCTGGCCATTGCCTATGTGCGATTCCGCCTGCAGCGCCCGGGGCTGATCAGTGAAACCTTCCGTTCCAGTCTGGGCGACCGGGTCGATGGCCCGATGGGCCATGGCATCAACGTGCTGGCGGTGGTCTCAACCGTCTTCGGCGTGGCCACCACCATGGGGCTGGGGGTGATACAGATCAACAGTGGCCTGGATGCCGTCGCCGGCACCGGTTTCGGCACCACGCAGCAACTGGCGATTCTGGGTGGTGTGGCCCTGATCTTTATCCTCTGCTCACTGACGCCGCTGGAAAGCGGGGTGCGGCATGTGAGTAACGCCAATATGCTGCTCGCGGCGGTATTGCTGGTGTTTGTGTTCTTCGCCGGACCCTCGGATTTTATTACCGCCGCCATGACCAATGCCATTGGCGAGTATTTCAGCAACATGATGGGCATGAGCCTGGTCATGACGCCCTATACCGGTGAGGACTGGGTGGAGCGCTGGACGATTTTCTACTGGGCCTGGGGCTTGTCCTGGGCGCCGTTCGTGGGCACGTTTATCGCCCGTATCTCGCGCGGGCGCACCATCCGTGAATTTGTGTTCGGTGTGATCGGTATGCCGGTGCTGCTGAGCGTTGTCTGGTTCGCTACGTTCGGCGGCTCGGCGCTGTATCTGGAAATGTTTGAAGGGGTGCCGGTGGGCGATGCGGTGGCCGCCGAGATCAGCGCCGGCCTGTTCCTGATCCTGGAGCACCTGCCCTTTGCCGGCATCCTGGCGGTGCTGATGCTGGTCCTGATTGTGCTGTTCGTGATTACTTCGGCCAATTCGGCGACGTTTGTGCTGGGGATGTTCACCAGCCGTGGTGTACTGGTGCCGGGGCGGCCCATGCGCGTGATCTGGGGCGTGGTGCAGACCCTGGTGGCCGGCGTGCTGTTGCTCAGTGGCGGGCTGGCGGCCCTGCAGACCATTTCCATCGTGGCGGCTTTCCCCTTTATGGTGCTGATGATCTTTATGGCCTGGTCCCTGCTCAAGGCGCTGCGAATTGAACGGCGCCAGACAGAACTGCACGAAGCCCTGTTGCGCGAGCGTCTGCAACGAATGCTGGAAAGAAACGAAGCGCATGAATACCACCGTGACGAGGCGAACCAGCCATGAGTCTTGATCATCGCCCCGGGGGCTCACGTCCACCTGTAGACTTTGACGCCGTGCTGCCGCATGACATGGCCCGGCGGGCCGAGGCGGTCGGTTACGAGAAGGCCGGCAAGGATGTGTATTCCCTGCTGGCCCTGGCCGCCATGGCGGGCGGTTATGTGGCCTTTGGCGCCACCTTTGCCGCCACCGTCACCGTAGGGCTGGACAGCGCCGTGGGGCCGGGGCTGGCGATGATGATTGGCGGGCTGGCCTTTTCCCTGGCCTACGTGCTGGCCATTGTCGGCGGGGCCGAGCTGTTTACCACCAATAATCTGATGGTCATGGCCTGGGCGCACGGTCGTCTGGCCACCGTCGGCCTGCTGCGGGCCTGGGCGATTGTGTTTGTCGGTAATCTGGCCGGGGCCGTAGTCACGGCGGCCTTGCTGGTGTTGGCGGGCCAGCATGCCGGGCTGGATGCCCGGGTGGGGGTGAGGCTGCTGGAAGAAGCGCAGTTGCTGCAATCGTTGGGCATCATGCCGTTGTTTTTCCTGGGGGTGCTGGGTAATACCCTGCTGTGTCTGGGCGTGTGGCTGACCTACAGCGCGCGCAGCACCACCGATCGTATCCTGGCACTGACGCCGCCGGTGGTGGCCTTTTATGCCATGGGGCTGGTGCATGCTGTCGCGGTCATGTTCTATTTGCCCTGTGCGCTTATGATCAGCCTGTTTGCCGGGCCTGAATTCTGGGCCGTCGCAGGTGTCGATGCCGAAACCGTGACCTTGTCCCCCCGTGACCTGTGGGCGGTGCTGGCGCCGGTGACTGCGGGTAATATTATTGGCGGTGGCGGATTGGTGGCGATGGCGTACTGGTTTGTTTATCTGCGCCCGCGTGAGGGTTAAACGGGGCTGGCGACAGGATGGCGGGAGGAGAACAACAATGACTGAGGCGCAAGGCATGACCGTGGCCGAACTGGCCCGATTGACGGGGGCCAGGGTCGAGGGGGATGCTGAACGGCGCATCACCGCGATCGCCGCGCTGGATGAAGCCGGTGAAACCGAGCTGAGTTTCTGTACCGGCGGTAAATACCGGGGCCTGCTTGAAACCACCGGCGCTGGCGCGGTTCTGGTCAGCGACAAGGATTGCGACGCCTGTCCCGAGCACTGTGTGGCGCTGGTGGTGGACAATCCCTATTATGCCTTTGCCGCCGCCGCCATGGCTCTGCATCCGCTGCCGGATATTGCCCGCGGCATCCATACCTCGGCGGAGGTGGCGGAAGACGCCGAACTCGATGCCGATGTGGCGATCGGCGCCAATGCGGTGGTGGCGGCGGGCGCGCGCATCGGGGCCGGCTCCCAGATTGGCGCCTGCACCTTTATTGGCCCCGGCGTGCAAATTGGCGGCAATTGCCGCATTGCCAACAATGTCAGCATTGGCGCCGGCACCCGTATTGCGGATGGCGTGATTGTGCATCCCGGCGCCCTGATCGGGGCCGATGGTTTCGGTTTTGCACCCGGCCCCGAGGGCTGGCGCAAGGTGCCCCAGATTGGCGGCGTGCGCATTGAGGAGGGCGCTGAAATAGGCGCTGGCTGCACCATTGATCGTGGCGCGCTCAAGGACACCGTGATTGGCCGTAACGTCAAGCTCGATGACCAGGTGCACGTGGCCCATAACGTCGAGATTGGTGAGGGTACCGCGCTGGCCGCCGGCGTCATGATTGCCGGCAGCAGCCGGGTTGGTCGGCGATGCATGGTAGGTGGGGTTTCGGGTATCGCCGATCACGTTGAGATTGCCGATGATGTCATTTTGCTGGGCATGACGGCGGTCACCGGCGATATCCGCGAGGCCGGAGTTTACGGCTCACCCATACCGGCCCAGCCGGTCCGCCAGTGGCGGCGCAACACGGTGCGTATCACCCAGCTCGATGATCTGTTCCAGCGGGTCAAGGCGCTGGAGCAGAATCAGGATCAGTCAGACTAGCGATAGGCGCCGAACTGCGCCTCCAGCCGCACCACCAGGCCGGGCCTCTGTTCGAAATCGTCTTCGCGCAGACCCAGCATGAAGGGCTCAAGCTCGTAATACAGCCAGGGGCGCCAGAAACTGTGCCGCCAGCGCATACTGGTCTGCCAGCCGTCGATGCGGTAATTGGGTTCGGTGCGCCCGCGCAAGCGGATGCGGGCCTGGAGCGCCGAACGTTTCTTCAGCCGCACGAACCAGGACGCGCTCTGGCTCCAGCGCCAGTTCACCCCCTCACGTCTGAGGCGGGTATTGCTTTCGGCCAGGGTGTTCAGCCGCACCGCGCTGTTGGGTGTGAGCGCCCGACCCAGTTCCAGTTCGGTCGCCAGCCCCCGGCGCTCGTCGGT
>PWYF01000211.1 GCA_003567955.1 Thiotrichales bacterium | reverse complement strand
TTTGTTGCCTTAAGACACAGGAATTCGATGTCCGTCATGGTGGAACAGGAACAAAAGGCGACCCCGAAGCAGGCAAATACTGACCGGCCGCTCAAGCTGGCAGTGCGTATTTTTGACCAGCTGATACGTGAGCATCTCACACGCACTATCCAGCTGAGTGAGCAGCGCAAGCCCGGCAGCCTGCAACTGGTCGATGCCAATGTCGCTGAAATCGTACTCATCGATCCCGACGAACCGGGCGCCGATGCGTTCATCCGCAACGCCAGTCGCGGGCGACGTCCGCTGCCCGTGGTGTATGCATCCGAGCAGCCGGGCAATGAGATCGCCTGGCTCAAGCGCCCTGCCCAGGCCGGTGACCTTTTGGCAATTATGCAAACCATGCGAGACGAGTTGGCGAGCCTGCCTGCCGACAAGGCAGCCAATGGCCAGGGTCGGGTCAGGCCGGATCTCTTGCCTATCAGTGAAAACCAGGCGGGGCTTGACCAGATTTTGGGCTTGCTGGACCACGCCACCCAGGCCTCAATCCACGTGGGCGGGATTACCGTGATACTGGACGGCGCCCGTGACCGTATTCGAGTGCCCCGGCCACTGGCCGAGATTGAAAACGCAGCTCTGGCTGAAAAAATCACTGCTGATTTGCTGGCAACAGCCAAGTCACCCCCGGCGGAAGGTTCTGACCTGATCAGACACTCGCTCACGCTGACTGAACTCGGCTGGCGGCTGGGGCTGGCGACGTCGCCAGCGCCGGAACCGCCGCCCGATGCGCTCAAATCAACCATCAGGCTGGAACGCTGGCCCAATTTCGCCCTGCTCCCCCACGAGCGTGAGCATCTTTTGTGGACAGGTCGACTGATTCGCATGGGGCAGACCCTGGAACAGATGATCTCGCAAGCCTCTGGCGGCTATGACTCCGTGGCCCGTTTTTATAACGCCTGCGTGCTTTCGGACTTGCTGCGCGAGGGTACGGGCCACCAGCGCAAGCGGCCGCGCAAGGCGCCGGGCAGTGCTGGGAGATCAGGCATTTTCAGCAAAATCATTCAAAGACTGGCCGGGTGACGCATGGCGGAACTGAAAATTGTGATAACCGGATGTATGGGTGCTGGCAAGACCACAGCCATCAACAGCATCAGCGATACCCCGTTGATCGCCACCGATGTGGGCACCACCGATGAAGCGCGTCTGGAAAAGGACACCACCACGGTGGCCATGGACTACGGCACGCTCACAATCGACGACGACCGGGTGGTCTATCTTTATGGCACGCCGGGGCAGGAACGCTTTGCCCATATGTGGGAAATTCTCGCGGAAGGTGCCCTGGGGGTCGTGATCCTGCTCAATCATCGGCGAGAAGATCCGCTGGCTGATCTTGAGATTTATCTGGAGAACTTCCAGCAGGCCATTGCCAACTCCACGGCGGTCATCGGTATCACCCACGTTGACGAATCGGGCGATACCGACACCACGGCTGTCACGCCCTACTACGACTACATGGCCCGTCATGGACTTGATTACCCGATTTTCCCCATAGATGCCCGGGCCGGCGCCCAGGTACGCGTCATGATCGAGGCCATGGCGGCCATGATCCAACTGGATGAGGAAACCGATGAAGCTGTCTAAATCCCAGAAACAGGCTGTACAGACGCATCTGCAGGAAATGGTTGAAAACATGGACGCGGCCGTTGGCGCTATTGCAGTCACTGCCGACGGCCATCTGGTTTGTCGTGCCGAGAAAAAGGAAATCCCGGCACAACGGCTTGCGGCGATGGGGAGTTCACTCATGTCGCTTGGAAACACCATCACCAAAGAGCTGGCGATGGGTAATTGCCGCAACGTCATCTCGGAAAACGAAAAAGGCGTGGTGGTGTTCATGCAGATTGTCCCGGGACTGGTACTGGTGGCGGTCGCAAATGACACGGGGGCGCTGGGCATGTTGCTCAGTGGCTGTCGCAACGTCATCGGCGCCATCGACCGGGATGACATTCTCAAGTAAGGAGGTTAGACCCAATGGCAAGTCTTAATGATGTATGCAAGGAAATTATCGATACTGTGGATGGCGCCACCGGTTGCGCGGTGGTGGATCTGAACAACGGCCTGATGCTGGGCCAGGCCCACAACGTGCCCTACTTCACCCAGACCTACCTGGATGCGGTTGCCGCGGCCGCCGTGGAGATGTTCCGTGGCAAGAACGTCGCGGCGGTGGAGAAACTGCTCTCCTCGCAGCGCGGTGAAACCGTTGAAAAGACCATCCAGGAAGTCCAGATGAGCACCACCGGGACCTATCACTTCATGTCTATTGTCCCCGAGAAGCCGGATGCCCTGGCGGTGCTGGTAACCACCCGCAAGGCCAATCTGGGCAGCGGCTGGGCTGCACTCAGAAAGGCCCTGGTGGATATCACCCCCCTTTGTCCCTGAGCCGACAGTGACACCGCCACCCCCCGTTCCCTCTCCCCGGGGTGGCGGTGTCTCTTTTTTATCCATTGAGCACTGACTTAACGCCACAGGAAACCCGCCTGCCATGAATATCATCGTTGTTGGCGATATGGACAATACCGGCGCCATCAGCGCCAGCGATGTAGAATCGGCACTGGCCCACCCGGTGACTATCAATCAGGACGAGGGTTTCGTCGGTCGCCCGGTCACCCGCCTGTTTGCCTCTGACAGCCACGTCATCAAACTCAAGACCGACCACTCCCTGACCGAAGACAAGGCCCGGGAATGGTGCCAACGTCAGCTCGACAAGGAACGTGGCTACCGGATTTATCATCCGCAGCGCAGCTGGGTCGTGCTGGCCCGCGAAGACGGTTGCGCGGTCGCCAATATCACCCCCCGGTTGCAAACACTGGCCATGGCACTGGAGCCTGACAGCGGGCGTGATAATGACCAGCGTTTCGATCTGCTGCGACAGTTGTGGGATTTGTACTTCAGGTTCCTGCGCGAAACCGGTTTGCGCCAGGATGAGGGCCTGACCAACTACGGCCTGGATGACGCCGGCCTCTGGTATCTGGATGACGATATCTACCAACCCGACAACATGGTGGCCTGCGCTCACAGTCTGGCCGCCAACATGCGCCATCTGCGCTTTCTCACCCCCACGCTGAGTTTTTTCCTGGGCCAGCATTTGCGTGAGCATGTGCTGCCACTGGGCGACACCATGCTGGAATCGCTGGCGCATAACTTTGCCGATACCTGGCTGCCGGAAAACCGGCGCGCCTGCGCCAGTGCACTCCTGCGCGGACTGGCGCCGAGGCATGAGTTACCTGGCGAAATTATCCAGCAGGGCCGTATCGCCATACTGGCTGATATTCACGCCAATCTCCCCGCCCTTGAAGCGGTGCTCGCAGATATCGAAACACAGTCAATTGAGCAGATTCTGGTGCTGGGTGATCTGGTGGGCTATGGGCCTGACCCGGTAGCCTGCGCGACCCGTATACGTGATCTTGAGGCCCTGGTCATCCGCGGCAATCATGACCATGCGGCTGGAGGCGGCACCACGGGTGGCGGGTTCAGCCGGGCCGCGCAATGGTCTCTGGGCTGGACGCAAAAACAACTGGATGAATCACTGAGTCAGTGGCTGGGCGGTCTGCCCCTGTATCTGCGCCAGGATGACTGGTACATGGTGCACGGGGCGCCGATTGATGCCACGTTCTTTAACGCCTATGTCTACCCCCGCACAGCAGATCAGAACCTGGATTACATGTCCAAGCGCCATATCGCCCTGTGTGTCCATGGGCACAGCCATATTGCCGGCTACTGGATGAGAGAGCCCGGCGGTATTGTCAGCTTCAGTCCGCCACAATCATGCAAACTGATTCGCAAGCGCAACTATCTTGCCTGCCCCGGGTCCGTCGGCCAGCCCAGAGATCGCACCGAAGGCGCGAGTTACATGATCGTGGATCGTAACCAGCACAGCCTTGAATGGCGTGATGTACCCTATGACCGCAACGAACTTATGGAACGGATGCGCCAGCACGCCTTCCCGGACTTCCTCATCCGCATGTTTGATCCGGACTAACCCCGGGCTTTGCCCGGGCGTCTTAAGTCTTAAGTCTCAGGTCTTAAGACGTCTTAAGACTTAAAACCTCAGACCTTAAACGCCCGCGCGGAGCGCGGGCTGATTGCCGTTCCGTGAGACGTTATATATAATCGTCTCATTGCCTGTTCATGCGGGTGCGCTTGCACTAGCATGGGGTGACAGGCACCAACACGCGGAGGACCCGTGGCAAACAGCAGTTC
>PWYF01000101.1 GCA_003567955.1 Thiotrichales bacterium | reverse complement strand
GACATGCTTAAAGAAGATGCCGTCACACCCACCGATTACTTCGATATGGGTTCCGGTCGCATTGATCTGACCCAGGGCGCCTTGATCGGCCTGGTGATGGACGAGACCGTCGCCAATTACGAAGCAGCCGACCCGGCAATCGGCGGTGAACCTAAGACCCTCAACCAGCCCAGCATGGTCGACCAGGATTGTATTGAAAGCTGTTCCTGGACGCGCACCGTGCGCAGCGTTCTGGATGAATCTGCAGAATACTACGTGTTCACTGATGCGCCAACCGGTATGGAGATTACCGTGGTGCCGAATACCTTCACAATCTTGCCAGATGCCACCCAGGAACTGGAAATTACCGTTGAAATTGACCTGGATGTGCTGCCAGCTGGCGCCTGGGCTTTTGCCCAGATCGATTTGGTAGCAAGTGCGACCACTGCGCTTAGAAATCCAGGTGATATCAGCAGCCTGACTGGCTCGCATGTCGCTTTTGACCCATCTGTCGGCGGGGACGAATCCTACATACCTGGTACCACTCAGACCTTCTGCTTTGAAGCCGTTTCACACAGCCCTGATTGGGAATATGCTTTGAGCGTATGGCAGAATTTCCCCAGCAACTGGGAAGTGACGGATGTCTACATTGAGGGCACCCCTTATTGCGACAACGGTGGTAGTTTTGGAGCCTTCTCCTGGTCGTTCTACACTGCGCCTTACGAGGTGCAAATTGACCACACGCGGTTACATGACTCTGACGGGGATACCTGTTATGCCCACTATTGCTTCGAGGTAACCACCGCGCCAGCTGGTGATTCTGTGCCGGTTTCTTGGTACTGGAACGGCGATAGCTGGGGCGCTCCCCCGTATAACCCGTGCAGCGATGATGGTTATACGCCATCTGGGTTACCTGCCTGCGACGAGATGATCAACCCGGTAGCCAGTGTACCCCTTGCTTTTGATCCCAGTGACATGATTGCGACGCATAAACTACCCATCGCTGTGATCCCACGCACTGATTTCCCGGTCATCACCGTCGATCCTGAAGAAATGAGCGCTACGCAAGAACCTGATAAGGTAACCACACAGACTCTCACCATTGGTAATGAAGGTGATGTGGACCTTGATTGGGATATCCATGAAGCCGCACCCCTGAGTATGAATGCTGGTAACGAGGCCACATGGCCGAGTATCAGTGGTTCAGACGGGGCTGTTATGGACCTAGTAAGTGTTTTAGGCGCGCCGTTGCCTTCAGGTTTAAGCCCCATCATGCCTGCCGAAGGGTTGGTTGTGGACTGTGAAGCTGAACCTGGCATCATCATCCACGACGATGGGACTGTTGAGAACGGCTACAGCGGTAACCCGGACGTTGTGAACGAGGTGATCTTTGTTGACCTGTTTACACCGGACAGCTATCCAGCCTCCTTCACGGCGGTGTGTGTGGCTTTCGTCAGCGTAGGACCAACCACGTTGGATTTCGACATCGTACTCTATGCGGATGATGGTCCGGGAGGTGCCCCAGGTACTGAACTGGGTTCGTTGCCGGTGTCGGCTAGCGGCATTCCAATCTGGCCGGCTCCAAGTCCAGTGTGGCAGGCGTTCGATATCTCTGCCCTGGATGTATCTATCGATGGGGGCAGCGTCTTCATCGGCGTACGGTGGGCACCCTCAACCCCCAATGTGTTTATCTCTGCCGATGAGTCACCCACCACCCCGCTTGTCGGCGGCTACTGGTGGAATGACAATGCTGACGTGTGGGAACCTATCCAAGCTGTTTTTCCTCAATACAGAGCTTTGTTCGTGCGCGCGGTTGCAGAAGTTGGAGAAGTTGATCCAATAGCCTGTGACTTCCCGACTGACATTCCCTGGTTAAGTGCTGATCCAGACAGTGGCACAACCAGCCCGGGTGACAGCAGTGATGTGACCGTAAGTTTTGATTCCACGGGGTTGGATCCTGGTGAATATCAAGCCTACTTATGCGTCAACAGCAATGACCCTGTACAGCCGCTCACGGTTGTTCCCGTCGAAATGGAAGTGGTCCAACCCGCGATCATTGAAGTTGATCCTGAAGAATTAGAATCTTCACAAGTGGCTGATTCACAGGTGACCCTACCGCTGGACATCTTTAACATCGGCTCAGCTATCCTAAATTGGACGATTGAAGAAGCTCCAGGCATTGAAGAAGGATCTGGGGTTGTTTATGAACTTGCTCCCAGCATCCCAGCTGAGGTCTTTACTGGCACAATTCCAGAAGGGCACCAGCCGCAAGGGGTTGGAGAAGTATCCAGCCCAGTTGGACCCTGGGAGACACTGACCAGTGCGCCGTTTGTCTCTATGGACAATGTCTATATTGGCTATGAAGGCAAAGGCTACCAGATTGGCGGCTACGGCACAAACGGTCAGGTTGGCATCTACGATGCCAATACAGATACCTGGACGGCCGGCGCATCTGCACCGGCACCCTGGATCGAATATCCAGTAGACGGCTGCTTTGGCTTCAACGCTGACGGCGACCCAGTAGGGGTACTCTTTCCTGACACCAGCAGTCCCGTGACAACCTTACACCGTTACAACATCGCTAGCGACTCCTGGGATACCCCGCCAGTACCGTCCGGATTCCCGGCTAACGGACTGTGGGCACATGCCATCGCTTCAGTCTATCCTTACACAGGTGAGAACGTCTGCTACATCTCTGGCGGCGCCACCGCTCCTGGCGGCGGCAACACCAGTGCCCTGTATGCATATTATCCCGAAACCAATACGGTTGAAAACTTGGGCAACTTCGATTACATTGCTCAGGGTTTTGCTTTCCACGCCACTTGGTATGCGCCATGGATTGGCACTGAGGGTGGTATCTGTGTTGGTGGTGGTGTGAACGCTGATGATGTGGCTACAGCCAATACGCAGTGTTATGACATTGGTGCTGGTGTCTTCAATGCTGTCAATGATGACCTAGGCGAAATGCCTGAAGGGTTGTGGGGTATGGCTACTGGCAGCCTGTTTGAGGGTGGAGATTATCAATTATGGGTCGCCCAGGGCAATGATGCGGACTTTAACATGTGGCCCAACTCGGCTTATTACAGCTATGAAAACGATCAGTGGAACATCGGGCCAAGGCCGCCGCGCACAGGTTATCGTGTCGGTGGTACCAACATTGCCACTGAGTTCAGTTCTGGTTTTTACGTGGTCGGTGGGTCAAGCGCTGGCTTTACACCAACCAGCGGTCATGAGCGCTATTACTTGACGGTCTGTGATGTTCCTGGCGATGTGGACTGGCTATCTGTTTCACCGGACAGCGGTGTAACCGCTCCGGGGGAGATGGATGAGGTTATGGTCACCATTGATTCAACTGGGATTGATCCTGGTAAATATCAAGCCTACCTGTGTGTCAACAGCAATGACCCTGCACAGCCGCTCACGGTTGTTCCCATCGAAATGGAAGTGTTCATTGCCCCGATTATTGGAGTTGATCCTGAAGTCCTAGAGTCTTCACAAGTTGCTGATGCACAGGTCACCCTGCCGCTTGATATCCTCAATATGGGATCGGATGATCTGAATTGGACCATTGCAGAAGCCCCAGGTTTGAATACTGTTCAGACTGGGTGGGGTATTGAAGAAGGATTTGACGATATCACCCTGCTAGAGGGTTTGGGCTGGGCGATGACCAACAACAGCGATCCCCTTGGACAAACAGGCTGGTTCCAGGGTAATACGGATGTGTTCCCGTCACACTCAGGTGATCCGGATTCTTATATCGGAGCCAACTTTAACAACACTTCTGGTGGAGGGACGATCAGCAACTGGCTGCTGACGCCTGAAATCATCATGAATAATGGCGATGTTTTTTCCTTCTATACCCGCCGCACAACCAGTCAATGGGAGGACAGGCTCCAGGTCCGGCTGAGCACCAGTGGCGACAGCACCGATGTGGGCGGCTCAGCAACCTCTGTGGGAGACTTTGACACGCTGCTGCTGGATATCAACCCAACTTATGAACCTGGCGGTTACCCGGTTGTTTGGACACAATATGAGATCACGATCAGCGGTTTGACCGAGCCAACCAGCGGTCGCCTGGCGTTTCGCTACTTTGTTGAAGATGGTGGACTTGGTGGGACAAATTCCGACTATATCGGCATTGATACGGTTCAATACACCTTACCTTGTGATAACCCGCAAGATGTGGGCTGGTTATCTGCTTTACCCACCAGTGGACAGGTTACTCCTGGTGAACTTAATACGTTCCAAGTGACGATTGACTCGACCGGGCTAG
>PWYF01000240.1 GCA_003567955.1 Thiotrichales bacterium | reverse complement strand
TCCTTGAGCGTTTCGCCGCCCGCGCGGCGAAACTCAAAGTCGGTGACGGCATGGACAAGGGTGTGGACATTGGGCCGCTGGTGGATCGCAACGGCTACGAAAAAGTCCGCCGCCACCTGCTCGACTGCCTGGACAAGGGCGCCACGCTGGTGCACGGCGAGGATCCCGGCGAACTGGCGAATGACTGGGGCGGATTCTTCCCGCCGACCATCGTGCGCGGTGTGACCACGGAAATGGACGCCGCCTGCGAGGAAACCTTCGGCCCGCTGGTGCCGGTGATGGAGTTTGCAGACGAGGCCGAGGCCTTGCGGCTTGCCAACCGCACCGAGTTCGGTCTGGCTTCCTATCTGTTCACCGGCGACGATGAACGCGCCGAACGCATGATTGCCCGCCTGGAATTCGGCCACACCGGCTGGAACACCGGCTCCGGCCCGGCGCCCGAGGCGCCCTTCGGCGGCGTCAAGCAATCCGGCTACGGTCGCGAGGGTGGCCTCGAAGGCCTGTTCGAATTTATTGAGCCGCAGACGGTGCCGCGGGGATAACCCGCGCTTCGCGCGGGCGTTTTCAGTGTTCAGTAGGCGGGCCCCTGACATGGTTGGGGCCTGCCCGGGATGTGTTTGGGGGTGCATTAAGGCTATAAAAAGCTAACCATGAAGGCCATGAAGCACATGAAGAAAAACAGAATAAAACAGGATTTTTAACCCTTCATGTTCTTCATGGCCTTCATGGTTCAGGCTTTTGGCGCGTCTGAATATGCCATGACGGCATCCCGGTCAGGCCCCCGAACCCGTCAGCTACCCCGCCTGAAAACTACCGCGCTGTGCGCGGTTGGGCGATGACGCGGGCACCGCGCGAGGGGGTGAGGGTGATGTTGCGCCGGCGCAGGCGCTCATCGGCGGGCCGGTCGGCCGTCAGGCTGTAGCGCGAGAGCACGGTGCGGATCACGGTGTTCATCTCGTAGACGGCGAAGCTGGCACCGATGCAGCGGCGCAGGCCGCCGCCGAAGGGAATCCAGGTGTAGGGGTCCGGTTTGTCCTCCAGGAAGCGTTCCGGCCTGAAGGCGGTGGGCTCCGGGAAGCGTTCCGGATTGCGGTTGGTCAGATAGACCGAGGGCACGATAGTGGTGCCTCGGGGGTAGTCGTAATCACCCAGGGTGACCGGCTTGTTCAGGCGCCGGGCGAAGACCGGCACCACCGGGCGTACGCGCAGGCTCTCGCGAATGACGGCGGTCAGGTATTTATCCTCTTCACCGGCATCAATTTCCGCGACCAGCCGCTGCATGGCCTCGGGGTGGCGCACCAGCCGCTCGAAGGTCCAGGCCAGTGCGGTGGCGGTGGTTTCATGGCCGGCCAGCAGCAGCGTGACGAGTTCGTCGCGCAATTCCTCGTCAGTCATGGGCTGGTCGTTTTCATCGCGGGCCTGCAACATCAGCGAGAGAATATCCGTGCGCGACTGCAGGTCACTGGCCTCACGTCGTTCGCTGATTTCCGCATAAATCAGCTTGTCGATTTGTTCGTGCAGCACCAGGAAGCGGTTCACGGTGCCGGTGACGTCGCGTAGCCAGGGCAACAGGATCAGCGGCGACTGGCCCAGGCGCAGGAAATTGATTAATGCTTCGCGCAGGGCATCCAGCCGTTCCCCTTCGCTCAGGCCGAACACGGCCTGCAGGATCACGTCCAGGGTGACGCCCTGCATGTGCGGGTGCAGGGCAAAGGGCTTGCCCTCGGGCCAGGTGGCCATGTCATTGCGGGTGATTTCCTCGATCAGGCTGCCATAGGCGCGCATGCGCTCACCCTGGAAAGAGGGCTGGATCAGCCGGCGCTGGCGCATGTGGGCGTCGCCCTGCAGGGTGAGCAGGGAATTGGCGCCCACTACGGCGGCGAGTTCGGCACGATCGGTGCCGGTATACCAGGTGTCGGCGTCGCCGCTGAATACAGTACGGACCTGGGCCGGGTCACTGATCATGACGATCCGGCCCAGCGGGGTCATGTTGATGCTGACTGTGTCGCCATAGCGCCGGGCACAGGCCTCCATGAAGCTTGTGGGTGTCAGGACCCAGCGCAGCAACTGCAGCCAGGCCGGGCTTTGGGGGCCGGGAGGTAATGACATATTGGTTCCCTGGTTGCTCAAACGGCTTGGCCTGATACTATCCTCTCCCTGCGCCGGGGAACACCCGTGCAGTACCCATCCACAGGACCGCGCGGCATGAGCATCGACACTCCGGCGATTGAAATCAGCGAGCTGGGCAAGACCTACGCCAGCGGTGAGCAGGCGCTGGACGGGGTCAGCCTGACGATCCGGCGCGGCGAAATTTTTGCCCTGCTCGGCCCCAACGGCGCCGGCAAGACCACCCTGATCAGCATTATCTGTGGCATCGTCAATCCGGGCCCGGGCCGCGTGCGGGTGGAAGGTTTCGATATTGTGCGCGACTGGCGCGCGGCGCGCTCACTGATCGGGCTGGTGCCCCAGGAGCTGCATACCGATGCCTTCGAGTCGGTCTGGAATACGGTCAGTTTCAGCCGCGGCTTGTTCGGGCTGGCGCCAAAACCGGCTTATGTCGAGCAGTTGTTGCGTGACCTGACGCTATGGGACAAGCGGGGCAGTGAAATGCGCACGCTCTCCGGTGGCATGAAGCGCCGCGTCATGATCGCCAAGGCGCTGGCGCATGAACCCCGGGTGCTGTTTCTGGACGAGCCCACGGCCGGGGTGGACGTGGAGCTGCGCCGGGGGATGTGGCAGGTGGTGCGCCGCCTGCGCGACAACGGCGTCACGGTGGTGCTCACCACCCACTATATCGAGGAGGCCGAGG
This sequence comes from Thiotrichales bacterium, assembly GCA_003567955.1. Classification (GTDB taxonomy): domain Bacteria; phylum Pseudomonadota; class Gammaproteobacteria; order UBA5335; family SLRW01; genus SLRW01. Next base: position 1,540 of record PWYF01000240.1, on the reverse strand, counting down.
AGATGGCCGACCGGGTAGGGGTGATCCATCGCGGCCGTCTGGTTGAGGTTGAGGCCACCGCCACCCTGATGAGTCGGCTGGGGCGCAAGCAGCTCAGCGTGAATCTGGTCGAGCCGTTGCAGGCTGTGCCCGAGGCCCTGGCTGAGCGGGACGTGAGTCTGGCCGAAGATGGCCACACGCTCGTGTATGACTATGATGCCGCGGCGGAAGAGACCGGTGTGCGGCAACTGCTCGCAGCGCTGGAGCACAGCGGGGTGGCGTATCGCGATATCAGCACCCGCCAGAGCTCGCTGGAAGAGATATTTGTCAATCTGGTCAACCACCGCGAGGATGGCGCGCCATGAATCTGTATGCGATCCGTGCCATCTACCGCGCCGAAATGGCCCGCACCGGGCGTACCCTGCTGCAGAGTATTGTTTCGCCGGTGGTCTCCACCTCGCTGTATTTCGTGGTCTTCGGCGCCGCCATTGGTTCGCGCATCCCGGAGATCGGCGGGGTGAGCTACGGCGCGTTTATCGTGCCGGGCCTGATCATGCTCATGTTATTGACACAAAGCGTGTCGATGGCCGCATTTGCCATCTATTTCCCGAAATTTCTCGGCACGATCTACGAACTTCTCTCCGCGCCGGTGTCTTTTCTTGAGGTGGTGATCGGTTATGTGGGCGCGGCCGCCACCAAGGCGGTCATTCTGGGCCTGATTATTCTGGCCACGGCTTCGTTTTTTGTGCCGCTGGAAATTGCCCATCCGCTGTGGATGCTGCTGTTCCTGGTGCTCACCGCGATTACCTTCAGCCTGTTCGGCTTTATCCTGGGGGTATGGGCGGATGGCTTCGAGAAGTTGCAGTTCGTGCCGCTGCTGATTATCACCCCGCTGGCTTTTCTTGGCGGCACCTTCTACACCGTCGATATGCTGCCGCCCTTCTGGCAGACGGTGACTCTGTTGAATCCCGTGCTCTACCTGATCAGCGGCTTTCGCTGGAGCTTTTATGGCGTTGCCGACGTCAGCGTGGCGCTCAGTCTGGGTATGATCCTGCTGTTCCTGGTCCTGTGTCTGGCGGCCGTGTGGTGGATCTTCCGCACGGGGTATCGATTAAGAGAGTGATTAAGTCGCGTCACACGTGGATACGCCGGAAAACAAAAGCATTAACCATGAAGCGCATGAAGATCATGAAGGGGTGATTGTTGGGAGTGCTGATGTTGTGGGGGCGGATGCCCGGATAGTTCGGGGGTTCGGTTGGCAGCGTAGGGTAACCGGCATCAAGGGTTTTTGTCATTCCCGCGCAGGCGGTCGTCATTCCCGCGAAGGCGGGGACCAGAAGCCGGCTCATCCTTCATGCTCTTCTTTTCTTCATGGTTCAGGCTTTTATCGGCCCTGAATGCACCCCCAAACCCATCCCGGTCAGGCCCCAAGTACGTCAGGTGTCCACCGTCTGAAAACTCACCCCGCCAGGGGTGCCATTTGATCGGTCGGGGCTGAAACGCCATAATGCCGGCCGTGCCGGGCACCCGCTGTTCCGGTGCCCGCGATGCAATCATCACG
>PWYF01000049.1 GCA_003567955.1 Thiotrichales bacterium | reverse complement strand
TAATTAACACTGAACAACTGCTCGTCGTCGACCCAGCTTTGGGTCAGGGTCATGCCCGCCTGTTCCGCCAGCCGCTCGATGTCTTCCAGGGTGTACTTGTAGGAGTTTTCCGTGTGGATGGTTTCACCCTCGCGAAAAGTGAGGGTGTGGCCGTTGAGTTTGACGTTGTGATCCCGCCGGCAGCACAGGTGCATCTCGATGCGCTGAAGTGGCTCATTGTAAAAGGCCTGGTGCTCGAAGTTCCCGGGGTCGAAGCTGGTATCAAAGCGCTGATTCAGGTGACTGAGCGCGTTGCGGTTAAACGCGGCGGTGATGCCCTGGCTGTCGTTATAGGCGGCATTCAGTATGGCCGGGTCCTTGTGCAGGTCCACGCCCAGCAGCAACCCGCCGTCGGGGCGGATATGCTCGCCCACCTGGCGCAGGAAATCGACGGCCCGGGTCGGCTCGAAATTGCCGATGGTGGAACCGGGGTAGAAGACCACGGCGCGGTGGGGCGGAGTCACGGGTGGCAGTTTCAGCCCCTGGCTGAAATCGGCGATCAGGGGCTGAACCTCCAGCCAGGGGAATGCCTCGCGAAGCTCTCGGGCCGCCTGGCGAAGAAAGTCACCAGAAATATCCATGGGGACATAGCGGCTCGGGCGCAGGGCGTCCAGCAAACAGCGCACCTTCTCGCAATTGCCGGCGCCGGGTTCGATCAGCACCGTATTCTCCCCTACAAGTTCGGCGATGGCTCTGGCCTGGTTTTTGAGCAGGGCGATCTCGGTGCGGGTGGGGTAGTACTCGGGCAGTCGGGTGATCTGCTCGAACAGCGCTGAACCCCGCTGGTCGTAGAAATACTTGGGGTTGAGGCATTTTTGTGGCGCCTGCAGTCCCGCCAGTAGCTCGCGTATCTCGCGGGCAGCGGTGTCGGGTGCGGCTTGTCCGGCGGCGCCGGTGGCGGTTCTGGCATCCATGGTGTTAGGGTCAGGCCGTGTTGCGGGTCAGCCGCAGGCCGGTAAATTGCCAGCGGTCCGGCGGGTAGAAAAAATTACGGTAGCTGGACCGGATGTGGCTGGCCGGGGTGGCGCAGGAGCCGCCCTTGAGCACCAGCTGGTTGGCCATGAACTTGCCATTATATTCGCCGATGGCGCCGTCGGCCGGCTGATAACCGGGGTAGGGGCTGTAGGCGCTTTGCGTCCATTCCCATACGCTGCCGTAAAAGCCCGGCGTCTTCGTCGTCAGCACGGGGTGATACTGTCCGCTGTCCACGAACTGGCCGTCGACCGGGCTGTGTTTCAGGGCGTGCTCCAGTTCGAACTCCGTGGGCAGACGGGCGCCGCACCAGCGGGCAAAGGCGTCGGCCTCGTAGGCGCTGAGATGGCACACGGGGGCATGGAGCGACAGCGGTTGCAGCCCGTGCAGGGTGTATTCCAGCCATTCGTTGTCCTGTTTCAGCCAGTACAGCGGGTGCCTCCAGCCGGCCTGCTGGCTGTGGGCCCAGCCATCCGCCAGCCACAGTTCGGGGCGCTGGTAGCCGTCGTCCATCATGAAAGCCAGGTAGTCCGCGTTGGTCACAAGCCGGTCAGCCAACTGGAAGGGGGCGAGAATAAAGGGATGGGCCGGCTGTTCGTTATCAAAGCAAAACCCGTCGCCTTCATGGCCTACAGTCACCGTGCCGCCAGCATAATCCAGCCAGCCCCAGGGGCCGGGGTCGTCGGCTCCGGGCAGCGGCTGCTCGCTGTAGCGGGGGTAGAGCGGATTCTGGAAGAAACTGTATTTGAGGTCCGTGAGCAGCAGTTCCTGGTGCTGTTGCTCATGGTGCATGCCCAGGATGGTCCGCTGGAAAATGTTGTCCCGCGCGGGGTGGCCTTCATCCGCCAGCAGGGCCTGCATGTGGCGGTCCACATGGGCGCGATAGTCCATGATCTCCTCGACGCCGGGGCGCGAAAGCAGGCCGCGCTGGTGGCGCGGGTGCTGGGCGCCCACGCCGTTGTAGTAGGAGTTGAACATCACCTCGAAAGCCGAGTGCCAGGACCGGTAATCGGCGGCGAAGGGCTTGAGAATAAAAGTCTCGAAAAACCAGCTGGTGTGGGCCAGATGCCACTTGGGCGGGCTGGTTTCAGCCACCGCCTGCAGGCCGAAATCCTCCACGGTCAGGGGCTCGCAAAGCGCCAGCGACTGTGAGCGCACCGCAGTGAGCGCCGTTGCCAGTGATTGCGTCTCCGCGTTGCCCGCGGCGGCTGCGTTCAGGGCTTGCACCATGCCTCCACCTGGCCGCTGATGGCCACACTGTGATCGGTCAGTCGACTATAAACCACGCCCCCGGTGGCTGAACACTGGCGGGCCCGGAAATGCGTCTGTCCGTGCTGCTGTCCCCAGTAGTCCGCCAGCACGGCATTGGCGGAGCCGGTCACCGGGTCTTCATCGACGCCGTGCCGGGGTGCGAAATAGCGTAACAAAAAATCAAAATCCGTCCCGGCACCGGCCCGGGTGGCCACCACCGCGCGCCGGCTGCTTGCGGCAATCATCGCAATGCCCACGCTCACCCGGGCCAGATCCACGGCAGGGTCCCATTCCAGGATCAAGTATCCCTCGTCGTCACCGGCCCGGGCGGCGCTTACCGGCGCCGGGCTGAAGGCGGATTGCGCCCATACCGGCAGCGTATCGGGCTGGCAGGGGATACGTGGCAGGTGAACTTCCAGACCGATGCCGGTTGCCTCGATGGTGATCGGGGTGTTGTCGCTGGCCAGCAGCGTGATCGGCAGGGAGGCGTCTTGCAGGGAAAGCGCCCGGGCCACGGCGAGATAACCGTGGCCGCAACGCTGGATAACGTTTTGTGCATTGTGGCAATGCACCTGATAGTGGCGGCCATCGTCCCCGGCTGCGGCCCAGAAGAAGCAACAGGTCGCCGCCGGTGTTTGCCGGGCCAGACGCTGGCGTTCAGCGGCCGGCAGCGGGCGGGTGCAGGCGAAGGTGCGGGCCCGGTTACCACCCTGACCGTCCTCGCTAAATACCCGCCAGTCGCGCACGTCCATGTCTGCGTTCAAGGGGCCGCCGGAAGCGGATGGTGACCGATTACCCAAGACCACCTCGTCTTAAATCAAGTATTAAGCATTAAGCACAAGGCTCGCGTACATCGCAATAAATGTCGCGCCGGGGGCGCGACTCAACCGCGCCCCCGGCGCGCCCACCTAACACCTAACACCTAAAACTTCTGCGCAACGCGCGGGTCAAGAACTCCGTTTCTGACGCGCTGGGGGTGGCGGCCGACGGGGACGCTGGTGATTTCCTCGCGGGTCTCGAAGTCCACCACCACCACGCGGTCCTGCTGGCTGACCGAGACATAGCAATGACGGCCGTCGTGGCTCTGGGTGGACCAGTAGGGCTTGGCCGCCAGCGGGTCCTCGGACAGCGTGATCAGGTTGTAGTCAAAGGTTTCCCGGTTGACCATGGCGATATAGCCGGACATGGTGCCGGCCACGCACAGGGTGTCGTCATCGCCGTTGATGGCGATGCCGTGATGCGCCGAGTTGAGCTGGTACTGGCGGCGACTGAGCGCCTGCACTTCCTCGGGAATGGGCAACTCGGCCTTGCGGGTGATTTTGAGTTCTTCCAGGTCGAACTCGAAAAAGCCGTGGAAGAAGGACACCTGCAGATACAGGTAACGGTCATCCGAGGTCAACGCCATGGGGCGCACGGCATTGTCGATCCACGGATAGCCGGCCTCTTCGAGTTTCTCGCCCATGTCGATGCGGTGCTGGATCTCGTAAGTCTCGGCATCCACGATAACAAAGGTACGCTTGCCCTTGGTCCAGTCCAGCCAGCGGGCCGTGAAGGGGATGTACACCCGACCGATACTGGCGTTGAGAATGCGGGTACCGTCGTGGGTGTAGTCGTTTTCATGCGGCTGGTCGCCGGTTTCAAATTCCGCCTTGATCTCGCCGGTTTCGGTATCGATGGCATGCACCACATTGCCGGTGGAGGCCGATACCAGAAAGATACTGCCATCCGGTGAAATCATGGCGTGGTCGGCACGCACGCCCTTGACCGGGGTACGCCAGACAATCTCGCCGCTGGCTATATCAATGGCGACCACATCGGCAAAACTGGGGCGTGACACATAAAGCGTGGTGCCATCATTGGAAGTGAACAGGTCATCCACCATCTGGTCATTGCCTTCACCCACCACGCTGCGGATAAAGCGGTAGGCAATGCGTTCCCACAGCGAGCCGTCGCTGATGGCTTGCAGCCGTTCCTCGCGGTCGGGGACCACGTTCACCTCGTGCAGGATTTCAAAGGTCTCGGCATCAAAGATGGTGGCGGTGCCTTCCCAGTTGTTGCCCACCAGCACCACATTGCGCAGCTCGTCCTGCACCTCGTCCGCCATCGCCGCGGGCGCCATTAAAAACAG
>PWYF01000222.1 GCA_003567955.1 Thiotrichales bacterium | reverse complement strand
CTTGATGCCCTGGATACGCTGCGCGATAACATTCTGCAACGCCACCCCGACACCCGGATCGCGATTCGCAGCCTGGATGTCACCGAATACGCCAAAGTGCCGGTGGCCCTGCGTGAAATCATCGACGAACTGGACGGGCTGGATATCGTCTTCGCCAATGCCGGCATCGGCCTGGGAGGCAAGATCGGCAAGGGCGAGTTTGCGGCTGCCAGACGCACCATCGAAACCAATGTGATCGGAGCAATGGCCACCGTGGAGGCAGCGGCCGAATATTTCCGTGAGCGCGGCCAGGGGCATATTGTTGCCACCTCCAGCGTCGCCGCTTTTCGCGGCCTGCCCGGCAACGGCGCCTACAGCGCTTCCAAGGCGGCGCTGAGTGTCTGGATGGAGGCCCTGCGCGCCGAACTCTATCGCCACCCCATTGATGTCACCGTGCTGCACCCGGGTTACATCGACACCCCGATCAACAACATGCTGAGCAATCGCCCGTTCCTGATTTCACTGGATCGCGGCGCTACCCTGATCGCTGATCTGATCGAGCGGCGGGCCAAAAACCCCACGGTGCCACGCTGGCCCTGGGCCTGGCTGGCGCGGGTGCTGGCAGTAGCACCCACGCGCTTTATCTCGCGCATGGGTTAGGGAGACACTGGCAAAGCCTGAAACGCGACGACTTGATCGGCCGTCTGGGGAATGCTGATCAATCCCGGCAACGGTAAATACCGAAACCTTGTCGGCCTTCCTCGGCCTCATCCAGCGCAGCGATGGTATCGCCCCCCATCTGTACGGCCTGATTGCGGGCCATATCGTCCAGGTTTTCCTGAATAGCGGCCTCGTTGCGTGGAATAAAACCGACCCGGTGCGCCACCTGCACCTGCGTGCGCCCGAGCCGTTCGCATTCGCCAGCCTGCCTCTCACTGACCAGATTCACCCGCTCGGCGCCATCCTGCAGTTGCACCCAGGAACAGCCGCTCAACATAGCAGCCATGATTGCGGCCGGAATAAGCATGTGGACTTTCATCATTCTTCCTCCCTGTCTGTTACCAGACATACACTACACGCCAGCCACGCCTTAAGGCATGGCAGACAATCAAAGGTTCATACAAAAAGATCCGGCAACAACTCCGCGGGATCAAGTGCGGGATCCACCTGATAACTGCGCAGATCGGTAATGCCTTCGGCGGCCAACACCTCGTCATCAATAAAAAAGTTGCCCGTACACTCGCGACTGTCCCGGCAGAGAATGGCATGGGCGGCATCGGCCATGATTTCGGGCCGCCGGCTGTGTTGCATGGCTTCGTCGCCACCCAGCGCGAACTGCACTGCCGCCGTGGCAATGGTGGTGCGCGGCCACAGGGCATTGAAAGCCACGCCCTGGTCCCGGAATTCCTCGGCCATGCCCAGCACACACAGGCTCATCCCGTACTTGGCCATGGTGTAGGCCACATGCGAGGCAAACCAGCGGGGTTCAAAATTCAGCGGCGGGGAAAGATTCAGCACATGCGGGTTATCCGAGCGTTTCAGGTGGGGAATACACTCGCGCGAGCACAAAAACGTACCGCGGGTATTGATCTGGTGCATCAGATCATAGCGTTTCATTTCGGTTTCAAGCGTCCCGGTCAAACTGATGGCGCTGGCGTTATTCACCAGCATATCAATGCCGCCGAAATGCGCTGCTGCCTGTTCCACCGCCGCTGTCACCTGATCTTCATGACGAATATCAACCACCAGAGGCAATGCCTGCCCTCCGGCCTGTTCGATTTCCTCGGCAGCGGTATAGATGGTCCCGGGCAGCTTGGGATGCGGTTCGGCCGTCTTGGCGGCAATCACCACATTGGCGCCGTCCCGGGCACACCGCAGGGCAATAGCCTTGCCAATACCCCGACTGCCACCACTGATAAAAAGCGTCTTGCCCCTGAGATCACTCATGCTTTCCTCCTGCGGCGCCATCGCGCCCTGCCTGATCACTCAAAGCGCGAAAAATCCGGCTCGCGTTTTTCAAAGAATGCCGTAAAGGCCTCGCGCGCCTCCGGTGATTGCAGACGTTCGCCAAAATGCCGGCCTTCCTCGGCCATACGCTCCAGCAAGGGCTGCGATCGGCCCGCGACCAGCAACGCCTTGGTCAGGCGTACCGCCTCCGGCGCCCGTGTCGCAATCTGGGCGGCCCGTTCCAGCGCCCGTTCCCGGGTGGCCTGACTGGCGCAAATCTCATTGATCAACCCGATTTCGTGCGCCTTGTCGCTGTCAAATGCCTCGCCCAGCAGCAGCAGTTCCGCTGCCCGACGATGCCCGCACAGTTGCGGCAACAGCAGACTCGAGCCGGCCTCCGGCACCAGCGCCAGATTGACAAAGGGCATCTGGAAACGGGCATTGTCGCCGGCATAGACCAGATCACAGTGCAGCAGCATGGTGGTGCCCACCCCCACCGCGGGGCCATTCACCGCCGCCACCAGAATCTTGGGAAACGTCGCCAGCACTTGTAGAAAACGGATCACCGGGCTGTTCTCGTCTACCGGCGGGTTATTCATGAAATCACCAACATCATTACCGCTGGTAAAACATTCCGCCGTACCACTGAAAACCACCACCCGCAGTTGCGGGTCCTCCCGCGCCTCATCCATGGCCGCCACAATCGCCTCGTACATGCCCGTAGTCAGGGCATTCTTCTTGTCCGGGCGGTTAAACGCGATCTCCATCACCTGCTGGTGACGCCGCACAATAATGTCATCACTCATGAACTGATTCCCCGATCAATCATCTGTCACGCTCACACAAACCGTGTCGTCTTCGGTCAATAGAAAGCCGGTGCGATACCGCTAAGGTAACTTTCCACCGACCCGGCACAAGCCTGGAGTAGACCATGCGACGATGGAACGGCTGGGGCGATGACGCCACCGATTACCCGCTTAGCGCTGCCGCCCTGCGCTTCCTGGAACAAACACCGGGCCCGGCCACGGCGCTCACCGACGCCGAACTGGGCAAGGTGCTGGCCAGCATACCAGCGTCACGGTTGCCGGCCCACCCGGACATCAAAACCGACCCGGAATGCCGCCTGCGTCACGCCCGCGGCCAGAGCCTGCCCGACTGGCTCGCCCTGCGCAGTGGCGAGCCCGGTGCGGTCCCGGATGGTGTCGCCCTGCCTGAGGACAGTGACGAGGTCCGCCGACTCCTGGACTGGGCCCAGGCCCATAATGTCACCGTGATCCCCTGGGGAGGCGGCACCTCGGTCACCGGCCACGTCAATGTGCCCCAAAGCGAGCGCCCGGTGCTCAGCCTGTCACTGGAGCGTATGAATCGGCTGCTGGCACTGGACCCCGTCAGCCGCCTGGCCCGATTCCAGGCCGGCACGCCCGGCCCGCAGGTGGAATCCCTGTTGCGGGCCCAAGACTTCATGCTCGGACATTTTCCGCAGTCTTTTGAGCTTTCCACACTGGGCGGCTGGGTCGCCACCCGTTCCAGCGGCCAGCAATCGATGCGTTACGGGCGCATTGAGCAGCTGTTTGCCGGCGGCCGTGTGGAATGCCCGCAAGGCACATTGTCACTGCCAACCTTTCCCGCTTCATCCGCCGGGCCCGACCTGCGTGAATGGATCATGGGTTCGGAAGGCCGCATGGGCATTATCACCGAGGTGGATGTGCGTATTTCGCCGGTGCCCTCACATGAAAGCTTTCAGGTGTGGTTCTTCCCGAACTGGGCACAGGCACTGGAGGCCACCCGGGCCGCCGGCCAGGCACGCATTCCGCTGTCCATGCTGCGCCTGAGCAACACCACTGAAACCCGCGCCCAGCTCTCGCTGGCCGGTGGCGAACAGGGGACACTCAAGTGGCTGCAACGGCTGCTGGCCGCACGCGGTGCCGGCGAACACAAATGCATGCTTACCGCCGGCATGACCGGCGAGCGTGGTCAGTGGCTGCAATCACGCAAGCGTCTGGGTCGGCTGCTGCGCCAGTATGGCGGCGTGGGCACGGGCACGCTGCTGGGCCGCCACTGGGCCCGCCAGCGCTTTCACGGCCCCTACCTGCGTAATAGTCTCTGGCGCGCCGGCTACGCCGTGGACACCATGGAAACCGCGGTCGACTGGTCGCGCGTGGACGAGGCCATGCAAGCCATGGAAACTGCCGCGCGCAAGGCACTTGAGGCCGACGGGACCCGTGGCCTGGTCTTCAGCCATCTCTCGCATGTCTATGCCCAGGGGTCGAGCATCTACTGCACCTGCGTATTTCCGGTTGCCGCAAGTTACGAGACCACCCTGAGTCGCTGGCGCAAGCTCAAGAATGCGGTATCCGAGGCCATTGTCAGCCATGGCGGCACCATCAGCCATCAGCATGGCGTTGGCACCGACCACGCGCCCTGGCTGTTGCGCGAGAAAGGTCCGCTGGGCATTGCCGCAATTGAAG
>PWYF01000057.1 GCA_003567955.1 Thiotrichales bacterium | reverse complement strand
CCGGTATCTTGCTCTGTTCCGGCAGCCAAAGCCAAGGCTGGCTCCCATTTAACCCTTCATGCTCTTCGTGCTCTTCATGGTTAATGCTTTTAGTAGCCTGACCGCACCACAGGTTGTCCCGACCAGGGCCCCAATCCAATGCAGGCGCCTGCAAATAATTTCATCTCGCGAAAATTTCGCGTCCATTTCGCGGCTATTTTTCTTTATGGCTTTGCGACTTGGCGCAAGACCTCCGTTCATCAGCGGTTCGGCGCGAATCGCAGCTTTTCAGTTCAGCAACAGTCCATCCCGCGACGTAATCACGTAATCACGTAACCACTTAATCACGCCCAAGCAATTCCTGGACCTCGTTCAGTCCGGCGCGCTGCATGGGACGGCCGTCGACGGGACTCAGCGGGGCCTGGCGCAATCCGTTGAGGGGGAAAACTGTCAGCTCTACCGGTACGTCCCGGGCCATGAAGCGAAACATCGGGAACTCGGCCCAGTCACGGTCATTCACCCGCAAACGACGCAAATCGGACTCATGCGGAATGTCGCGGTCAAGCAAAAACAGCACGACCTGTTCAGGCGTGTCTGCGAACAAGTGCAAATTAACCGCTGATGCGGTATCGGCCAGACCACTGAGCACCGGTCCCACCAGACGCGGGCGAAAATCGGCAAACACCGTCATGGCTTCGGCGGCGGTCTCGCGCAGCCGACTCAAGGCCCGCGGCTGGCTCTCGCCCTGGAACAGGCGCTGGTATTCGGCCAGGGCCTGTTCGACCTCGGTATTGCGCGGCATATTGGGTGTATTGCGACTGATGCCGAGACTATCCAGCGCCTTGTGCTTGGCCTGGCGATAGTCCCGCATGCCGCCCTCGGCCATCAGTCGCGCTGCCGTCTGGGCAATCAGAATACGCTGCCTGGCAGCACGGCCGGCTGCTCTGTCGTTACTCATGACAAACTCCACCGGGCCATTCACCATCCAAAGCAACGGGTCAATCTGTCCGTGTCGCATAAAGCGCGCGCTCACGCCCGCATACAAGCCGCCAAATCAGCAAATGCGGCGAACCGTCCCACTTTCCCCGGGACTCAGAACAAATCCTCGAGGTTGCCGGACGGCCGCTGTTCTCCGGAATCATCCGTGTCCGTGCGGTCAGTTACTCCGTTGTCCGACAACGGCGGAACCTGGTCCGAAGGGAAGATTTCGAAAATTGCCTCGGGATCTCCCGCCCTAGCACGCAGCCCGGTTTCCGGCGATATGCGCACACTGACCATACCCGGGGGACGTTCGCGCACCAGCTCGGGCTTGCCATCCAGGGCCACGCGCATGAAGTCAATCCATATCGGCGCCGCGGCCACTGATCCGGCCTCACCCGGTCCCAGTGAGCGGGCCTGGTCAAAGCCGAGCCAGGCCGTGGCGACCAGGTTATCGGCATAGCCGCTGAACCAGGCATCGTGAAAATCATTGGTGGTGCCGGTTTTACCGGCAAGATCATTGCGCCGCAATTGCCCCACCCGGCGGCCGGTACCGCTGCGGATAACCTCTTGCAACATGCTGTCCATCACGTAGGCAGTTTGTGCAGCCAACACCCGCGGTGCGCGCGGCTGCAGACCGAACAGCGCTTCCGGAATTTCCTCAAGCCCGTAGTCCTCTCCCGATTCATCACGGGCAGCATCGACGTCGCCGCCTTCAGCTTGCGACAATGTCTCGTCGCCCTCAATCGCAACCGCCTCGGGCACCGGCAGGGGACATTCTTCACAGGCAATCGCCGGCGCATGCTCATAGACCACGTTACCGTCTGCGTCCTCAATTCGGTCAATCAACCAGGGGTCCACCAGATACCCCCCGCTGGCAAAAACGCCGTAGGCCCGTGTCAGCTCCAGCGGACTGACCGTGGCCGTACCCAGTGACAGGGACAGATCCCGGGGCAGGCGCTCGACCTCAAAACCGAAGCGGCTGACATAGTCCACGGTGTAATTGACCCCCACTGCGCGCAACAGCCGAATGGAAACCAGGTTGCGTGACAATGCAAGCCCCTCGCGCAGCCGCGTCGGACCAAAGAAACGGCCGCTGTAGTTTTCCGGGCGCCAGGTGCTTTCCAGCGCATCATCCTCAAATACCACTGGCGCGTCCTGCACGATGCTTGCTGCGGTATAGCCACGATCCAGCGCTGCGCTGTAAAGGAAAGGCTTGAAGGCCGAGCCGGACTGACGCAAGGCGGAGGTGGCACGATTGAAATTGCTGCGGCCGAAATCAAAACCTCCGGCCAGTGCGACAACTCCGCCATGACGGGGGTCAAGCGCAACCAGCGCGCCATCCACCAACGGCTCCTGGGACAGCATCCACTGACCGGTTTCGCGGGAGACATACACCAGATCGCCGGGGGACAATACATCCCCTGGTCCCTGCAATTGTGGCCCCCGCTGACGCTCGCTGATGTATTCACGGGCCCATTCGATGCCAGGCCAGTCAATCACCGCCGTGCCATGACCGCTGACATAAACCTCGACCTGACGCGCATAATCAGCCTCATCCGCGGCTTCATCCGCTTCATTTTCCGGTTCCAGCCCGACCGCCAGCACCACCGCCGGGAAAAGCGTCCCCGCGATCACCCGCAACTCCTCAAACTGCGCCTCCATGGCTGCTTGCCAGGCCGCGAGTTGCTCCAGGTCCTCCCCATCCTCGCCGTCCTCTTCAAACTCCGGATGCTCGGGCAAACTTCGGGCCTGTCCACTGATGCCGCGATAACCCCGCCGCCGGTCATAGGCCAGCACACCCCGGCGCAGCGCCGCCTGGGCAGCATTCTGGGCGCGGTCATCGAGGCTGGTGTAGACCGTATAGCCGCCGGTGTAGGTTGCCTCCTCGCCAAAGCGCTCGATCATTTGCAGGCGCACCATCTCGGCCGCATGCGGCGCCTCAAGCTCGGCAACCCGTCGGTGTAACCGCGACGACACCGGTTTTTGCAGGGCCTCCTGGTATTCGGCCTCACTGATAAAATCCAGATGTCGCATGCGGCCCAGTACATAATTACGCCGCTGCATCGCCCCCTCGGGGCTGGCCACCGGGTTCAGCACAGAGGGCCCCTTGGGCAAGCCGGCGAGTACCGCGACCTCATGCAGGTCAAGCTCATCAAGCTGCTTGCCAAAATAGGCTTGTGCGCCACTGACCACGCCATAGGCACGATTGCCCATGAAAATCTTGTTGAGATAAAGCTCGAGAATCTGTTCTTTGCTCAGCGCTCTCTCGATGCGCAGCGCGAGAAATATCTCATTCAACTTTCGACGGTAGGTCCGCTCACGGGTGAGAAAGAAATTGCGCGCCACCTGCATGGTAATCGTGCTGCCACCCTGTTCACGCTGACGCGTCTGGAGGAGATTGATGGTGGCCCGCAACAAACCCTGGTAATCCACGCCGGGATGCTCAAAAAAACGATCATCCTCGGCGGCAAGAAAGGCCTGGATCAGCAACTCCGGAAATTCGTCATAGGCCAGCGGAGTACGGCGCTGAGTACCAAATTCTGCGATCAACTGGCCCTCGGCACTCATCACCCGCAGCGGAATCTGGTACTCCACATCCTGCAGGCTATCAACCTCTGGCAAATCGGGCGCCAGATACAAATAGACAGCAGCGACCGCAATCACGCCAAACGCGCTCGCGGCAAGGAAAACAACAGCTCCGATACGGATAATGCGCAGGACAAGCGCCATGGAATTCACCTGGACATTGGCAGTGTCAGCAATTATAAAGCCTGAGGCCGCCGACGACGAGCATCCAAAAAAAAACAAATTGACGGTTGACCCGACGACCGGTTGAGTTATAGTGGCCCCTAGTATTTAATGTTCTGGTAGATGTTTTTGGGCCAAGTGCCCCGTTCCTAAGGAAAATTGGCTGTGTTTAAAAAGAAAGCCAAACCGATCCTGGGGTTGGATATCAGCTCAACAGCAGTGAAGCTGCTGGAGCTTGGCGGTTCCCCCGAGGACATCCGCGTGGAAAATTACGCGGTCGTGCCGTTACCGGCGGACTCGGTGGTGGACAAGCAGGTCGTCGACCCCGAGGCCGTAGGCGAGGCTATTCGCAAAGCCGTCCGCAAGGCAGGAACCCGCACCAAGCGGGTTGCAGTCGCTGTTGGCGGCGCCTCGGTGATCACTAAAACTATCCAGCTGCCGGCCGGACTCAGTGATGATGATATGGAAGAGCAGGTCCGGCTTGAGGCCGACCAGTACATTCCATTCCCGCTTGAGGAAGTCGGAATGGACTTCGAAGTGCTCGGCCCCACGGAAGGCTCGGAAGGCTCGGTTGATGTGCTGCTTGCCGCCTGCCGAAGTGACAACATTGATAACCGCGTCGCTGCCGTGGAGGTTGCCGGCCTGGAATGCAAAATTGTCGATATAGAAGCCTATGCACTGGAAAACGCCTCCGAGCTGATGCTCGGCCACATGATGGACGGCGATAGCGAACAGGCCATTGCATTGCTGGATATGGGCGCGACCACGACGACCCTCAACATCATCCAGAACCACAAGGTCCTCTACACTCGTGACCAGGCCTTCGGTGGCCGCCAGTTAACCGACGAGATCATGCGCCATTACGGGCTCTCCTATGAGGAAGCCGGCAAGGCCAAACGTCAGGGTGGACTGCCTGAAAATTACAGCCAGACCGTGCTGCAACCATTCATCGAAGACAGCATCCAGCAGATTAACCGCGCGTTGCAGTTCTTTTTCTCCTCCAATAACGACATCGACATGGTCGATCAGATCATTCTGGCGGGAGGCAGCGCAAGCATTGAGGGACTGGACACTGCGGTGCAGGAGCAGCTCGATATCCCCACCCGGGTGGCCAACCCCTTTGCCAACATGAAAATACCCAAGGGGCCCAAGTTCCAGGCGATGCTGGCCGATGCGCCGGCCCTGATGACCGCCTGCGGTCTGGCAATGCGAGGCTTCGACTGACATGCCACACATTAATCTGCTGCCCTGGCGCGAGGAGCTGCGGCAGGAACGCAAGAAACAGTTTCTGACCATACTGGGGCTGGCGCTGCTCGCCACTGCCGGGGTGGTCTATCTGGCCCTGTCTCAGGTTCAGGGCATGGTGTCTCACCAGGAGTCGCGCAACCAGATGCTGCAGCGGGAAATTTCCCAGCTTGAGGAAAAAATCCGCGAAATTGACCAGTTGCGCGAAACCCGCGCCGACCTTATCGCGCGCATGCAGGTCATTGAGGAGCTTCAGCAGCAGCGTACCGAGATTGTGCACCTGTTCGACGAACTCGTGAAAACACTGCCGGAAGGCGTTTATCTGACCTCGCTGCGCCAGTCAGGCGACAGCATTGCCATTGAAGGGGTTGCCCAGTCCAATGCGCGGGTCTCGGTTTATATGAAGAACCTGGACGAATCCGACTGGCTGGACGACCCGCAGTTGCAGGTCATAGAAACCCGCGGCCAACGCCCCAATCGTTACAGCCAGTTCTCACTGCAGGTCCGCCAGACCGTACCCCCCGAAAAGAAGGCTGACGAAGAGGAGGCCTCCTGATGGATCTCAAGGACCTCAACAATATTGATCTCAATGACCTGGTCGAGGAGGTCAAGAATTTCGATATCAATAACATTGGCTCCTGGTCGCCCATGGCACGCGGCATCATCATTGGCGTGCTGTCTGTGGCGCTGGCCTTTGCCGGGTACTGGTTCCTGATCAAGGACGAGCTGGAAACGCTGGAACGGGTTGAGCGCCAGGAACAACAATTGCGCAGCACCTTCGAAGATCGCCAGCATCGCGCCGCCAATCTCGACGATTACAAACAGCAGCTTGAGGAAATGCGCGATTCATTTGGCGCCATGTTGCGCCAGCTGCCCGGTGAAACCGAGATTGCCAATCTGTTGCAGGACATCTCACAAACCCGCGCATCAGTGGGTCTGGATGAAGAACTTTTCCGCCCGGATTCAGAACGACCACGGGATTTTTATGCCGAAGCGCCTATTCGCATCCGCGTCATTGGCAATTTCCACCAGATGGGCGAGTTCGCCAGTGGCCTGGCGGCACTGCCCCGGATCGTGACGCTGAATCAGGTCAATATCCGCCAGGGGGGCGGCCGTGACGCCGCACCCGGGCAATCGCTGGTCATGGAGGCAACCGCCATGACCTACCGGTATCTTGATGAACGCGGGGCGGGCAACTGAAAGCCGTCATGCGCACAATCGGAAATGGCGCCACAATAATCATGAACAGCACAACACACACAATCAGGGGCATGCGGATCATCGCGCTGGCGCTGGCCGCCGGCGTGGTGCTGACAGGTTGCGGGCGGGATACCTCGGATCTTGAGCGCTACATCGCTGAAGTCCATGAGCGCCCGGCCTCTGAAATCGAGCCCATCCCGCAGATGCGCACTTTCGATCGCGTAACCTATGAACCAGCCGGACGGCGGGACCCATTCACGCCGGACAGGCGCAGCGCCGGGCTGGCTGGTATCGCCGAGGAGATCACCACCGAGCCGCCACCGGATCACGACCGGGCTCGCGAGCCCCTGGAAGAATTCCCCCTGGATGGCTTGCGTATGGTTGGCACACTTGAGCTGGCCGGCGAGCGCTGGGCGCTGATACGCGACTCCGAGGGTATTGTTCATCGGGTACGTGCCGGCAACCACATGGGCAGCAACTACGGGCGTATTGTGGAAATTACGGAAACCCGTATCGAGCTGATTGAACAGGTGCCGGATGGCACCGGTGGCTGGAGGGATCGCCGGGCTTCCATGGCCATGGCTGACTGAGCGCCGGCGTAGAAATTCACGTAACAACCCAAGGGGGCGCCGGCTACAGGCGCAAACAACAAGGCGGACCGGAAAGCCGGCTAACCCGGCAAATAGTCCGCCAGAAACGAGCAGGTGAACATGATGCAAGTGACCAGGCTTTTCAACGCATTCCGCCGTAACCACGCTGGCAGGTCGCCGCGTCGCTTTACGCATGGCGGCACCTCAATGCTGGCCCTCATATTGCTGAGCTTGATCTGGCCGGCGCAGGCACTGGCGCAGAGCAACCAACTGGTGGGGCTGGATTTTGTCCAGCTTTCGGGTGACCGGCTGGAAATAATCATGGAATTGACCGGCCCGGCCCCCGATCCCATCAGTTTCACCATTGACAGTCCGGCCCGCATCGCGCTGGACCTGGCCGATACCGGGATCGCGCTGGATCGCCGCGCCCGCAATATTGATCAGGGCGTGGCGCGCAGCATCAGTACCGCGGAGGCCGAAGGCCGCACCCGTGTGGTCGTCAATCTGAGTCGAATGGTGCCCTACGCTACCCGTGTTGAGGGCAATCGCGTCTATGTCACCCTTAACGAACGCGACGGAAGCGAGCGCGCTGCGCGCCGTGAGGAACCCGTTGCCCAGCCCCGTGAGCGTACCGCCGATCGAGCCACTCGTGGCATTTCCGACATCGACTTTCGTCGGGGTCGTCAGGGCCAGGGCCGGGTGCTGGTGGAACTCAGTGACCCCAACACCCAGGTCGACATCACAGAGCGCGGTGGTCGTACCATTGTGACGTTCCAGGACACCCGCCTGCCCGAACAACTGATGCGGCGGCTGGATGTCATTGACTTCGGCACACCCGTCACCACCATTGACGCCCGTCAAGTCAACAACAATACCGAGCTGACCATCACCCCCGAAGGCGAGTTTGAGCGCCTGGCCTACCAGGCCGATCAGACCTTTGCGGTGGAATTCCAGGAAATTCCGGAAGACGAGCTTGATCGCCGTCGGGTGGAAGAACGGGAGTACACCGGTGAACGCATCACCCTGAACTTCCAGGACGTGGATGTACGCGCCGTGCTGCAAATCCTGGCCGATGTCGCCGATGTCAACATGGTCATCAGTGACTCGGTGTCCGGCACCCTGGCGCTGCGCCTGCAACAGGTACCATGGGACCAGGCACTGGATATCATCCTTGAAAACAAGGGCCTGGGTCAGCGCCAGGTTGGCAACGTGGTATCGGTGGCGCCCATGGGCGAAATCGCGCAGCGTCAGCGCGATGCGGCCGAAGCCCGCGAAGTTGAAGAAGAACGGGCTCCGGTTCGCCAGGAATACGTACAGATCAACTATGCCCGGGCCGCGGATATCGCCTCCCTGCTCCGTTCGGGAGATTCCTCACTGCTTTCCGAGCGTGGCCGGGTTTCCGTGGATGATCGCACCAACACGTTGCTGGTCCAGGACACCGCCCAACGCCTCAATGACGTGCGCGAGCTGGTCAACCGACTGGACATCCCGGTGCGCCAGGTGTTGATCGAAACCCGCATTGTCGTCGCCAACAGCGATTTCAACAAGGACATCGGCGGACGCTTCGGGTTTACCCGCTTTGATCGTGACGGACCGCTGGTTACCGGCAATATTGAAGGCACCGAGACCATCTGGGATTCCTTTGATCCCAATGATCCGACCGTAGAACTTCCGGGTTCTCCAGGACGCCTGATGTCGAATTTTGCCGCCAACCCCGAGGGCGGTAGCATCGCCTTCGCCATCCTGGGGGATAATTATCTCGTCGACCTGGAATTGTCAGCCCTGCAAGCAGAAGGGCGTGGTGAGCTGCTCTCCAAACCACGGGTAGTCACCGCCAACCAGCGGACCGCCGAAATTCGCCAGGGTGTGGAAATCCCCTTCCAGGAAGGTTCGGCGGCCGGCAACACGCAGATTTCTTTCAAGGAAGCCACTCTGTCAATGGAGGTCACCCCGCAGATCACGCCGGATGACCGTATCATCATGGACCTTGAGGTTAGCAAGGACAGCATTGGCCAAATTGTGCCAGCCGGTCTGGGTGGCAGCGTTCCGACCATTGATGTCCAGTCCGTGTCTACCCAGGTACTGGTAGATGACGGCGCCACCGTGGTGCTGGGTGGCATCTTCGAGCAGGAAGTCCGGCAATCCCAAAGGAAAGTACCGGTTCTGGGCGATATCCCGGTACTGGGCCGCTTCTTCCGGCGCGACCAGTCGACCAATGATCAGGCTGAGCTGCTGATCTTCGTCACCCCGAAGATTCTGCGCGAAGGTCTCGCGCTCGACTGATTACAACTCTGGCCTGTCTCATCCGGGGCGGCGGCCATGGCCTGCCGCCCCGTTTTTTTCCACGGCATAAAAAGCATGGCTATACCCAACCGAATATTCATTATCGGCCCGATGGGCGCCGGAAAAACCACCGTGGGGCGTCAGCTTGCGCGCCTCACGGGGCTGGATTTTGACGACACCGACCACGAAGTCCAGCGCCGCACCGGTGTGGATATCTCCTTTATTTTTGAGAAAGAAGGTGAGGAGGGTTTCAGGCGGCGCGAGACGCGCGCACTGGAAACCCTTTCCAGCCACGAGGGTATTGTGCTGGCAACCGGCGGCGGTATAGTCACGCAGCCCGAGAACCGGCGCCTGCTTGCCGGGCGTGGGGTGGTGGTATACCTGTGCAGTGATATAGACACCCAGCTGGAACGCACCCGTCACGACCGCGACCGCCCCCTGTTGCAATGTGACGACCGTCGCGCCCGGCTGACGCAGCTGATGCAGGAGCGTGACCCACTCTATCGTGAAATCGCCGATATCGTAATCGAGTCCGGGGGGCGTCAGGCCCGTTCGGTCGCTCGCGAGATCATGGATCGGCTGCAGGATACCGGTCTGCCCGGAGAAGCATGAACATACCCCGTCACGCTTGATCATGCGATAATCACGCCCCCCAACGTCAGTCGCAGGGGCGATGCATGCGTACACTGAATGTCGAGCTTGGATCCCGTAGTTATCCCATACACGTCGGCCGGGGGCTGCTGGCTGCCGGAGAGCTCTGGCTGGAACATCTGGATGGCACCCAGGTGATGGTGGTGACCAATGAAGTACTGGCGCCGCTGTACCTGGAGCAGGTCACCCACGCCCTCTCGAACCATAGCCTTGAGGTGGCCAGTATTACCTTGCCCGACGGCGAACAACACAAGACCCTGGCCAGTTTCGAGCGCATTATTGATGCCCTGATGGAACAGGGATTTGCCCGTGACTGCACTGTAATGGCCCTGGGTGGCGGGGTGATTGGAGACATTGCCGGCTTCGCCGCCGCCAGTTACCAGCGCGGTGTCAATCTGGTGCAAATCCCCACCACCCTGCTGGCTCAGGTCGACTCCGCTGTAGGGGGCAAGACCGGCGTTAATCACCCCCGCGGCAAGAACATGATCGGCGCTTTTCACCAGCCGCGCTGTGTAATAGCCGACCTGGATGTGCTCGACACCCTGGGTGAGCGTGAATACCGCGCCGGACTCGCGGAGATCATCAAATACGCCCTGATTGCCGACCGGGACTTCCTGGCCTTTCTGGAGCAGCACATGTCGGCGTTGCTGGCGCGCGAATCAAACGCTCTGGAGCACGCAATCGAGGTCTCCTGCCAGACCAAGGCCGATATCGTGGCGGCAGATGAACGTGAATCCGGCCAACGGGCGCTGCTCAATCTCGGCCATACCTTTGGTCACGCCATTGAGACTGCAACAGGCTATGGCAGCTGGCTGCATGGTGAAGCCGTTGCCACCGGAATACACATGGCAGCTGACCTGTCATGGCGACTTGGCGAGATTACGACAGAAGACCTTGAGCGGGTGCGCAAACTGCTGGCCGCGGCCCAATTACCCACGGCGACCCCCACTGACATGAGCAGCGAAACATTTCTGCGACTGATGGCCAGTGACAAGAAGGTGCGTAACAATAAACTGCGTCTTGTGATCATGCAGCAACTCGGCCAGGCTGAGCTGCGCGATGATGTCTCTCCGGACGTGCTCCGGGCGACGCTCGACAATTTCTGTCGCGGCGCCAGTTAAGGAAACGCTGATTAAATCGCCCGCTCCGGGGAAGTTTCAGATCCCCCCGGATTGATCCATGTGGCTTCGCTGGATATACTTGGCGGTCCGCCTGTCGGGCAGCTTACAGCGCTTTGCGGGCAGGCAGGCAACGGGTCCAGACCGGTGGCATTCGCCCCGGCAACAGCCCGCAGGGAGTTACCCGGCGTACCGGTCCCCGCCTCCGTTCCCGTCAGCCGATTCCCTTGTCGCCATGACGGATTCGCCGCAGCCATCGGCGGCGCGGGGGTGCCCGGACCCCACCTGCAACAGGGCAACAGCAGCGAGCCAGCAATGGAAAAACAGCATCAGGGGCTTTACCGGCCCGAATTTGAAAAAGACAACTGCGGCTTTGGCCTTATCGCCCAGATGGATGACAAGGCCAGCCACTGGCTGGTGGAAACTGCGGTCAAGGCGCTGGTACGCCTGACCCATCGTGGCGCCGTGGCGGCTGACGGCAAGACCGGCGATGGCTGCGGCCTGTTGATGAAAAAACCCGACGCCTTCCTGCGCGCCGTGGCCGCTGACAACAACATCGAGCTGGCCGATCAGTATGCCGCCGGCCTGGTGTTTCTCAATACGGACGACAAGCTCGCCGCAGCCGCCCGCAAGGCACTGGCCGGCGCCCTGGAAAAACAGGGGCTGGCGATTGCTGGCTGGCGCGCAGTCCCTACGGACGAATCCGCCTGTGGCGCGGAAGCACTCAAGACCCTGCCCCATATCGAGCAGGTTTTCGTCAATGCGCCCGAGGGCATGGATCGCGACACCTTTCAGCGCCATCTTTATATGGCCCGCCGGCGCAGCGAAAAGGCGCTCGAAGCCAATGATCCCGTGTTTTATATCCCCAGCCTGGCGGTGGACGTACTCGCCTACAAGGGCCTGGTTATGCCGGCCAATCTGCCGGCCTTCTACCAGGACCTCGGTGACGAGCGCATGGCCTCCTCGCTGGTCGTCTTTCATCAGCGATTCTCCACCAATACCTGGCCCCAGTGGCGGCTGGCACAACCCTTTCGCTATCTGGCCCATAACGGTGAAATCAACACCATCCGCGGCAACCGCAACTGGGCTGTTGCCCGTGGCGCCAAATTTGCCACCCCGCAGTTGCCCGAGCTGGACGAAATCCAGCCGTTGGTCTCGCTCGAAGGCTCTGACTCTTCCAGTCTGGACAACATGCTGGAGCTGTTGCTTGCCGGCGGCATGGACATCTTCCGGGCCATGCGCCTGCTGATTCCGCCGGCGTGGCAAAACGTGGACACCATGGACGCCGACCTGCGCGCCTTCTATGAATACAACTCCATGCACATGGAGCCCTGGGACGGCCCCGCCGGTATCGTGCTCACTGACGGCCGTTATGCCGCCTGCACACTGGACCGCAACGGCCTGCGACCGGCCCGCTACGTCATCACTCGGGACCGCCATATTACCCTGGCCTCTGAAGTCGGCGTGTATGACTATGACGCCGCTGATGTGGTTGAGAAAGGCCGCCTCAAGCCCGGCGAAATGCTGGCCGTAGACACCACCAATGGTGAGCTGCTGCAACCCGGCGACATCGACGACATGCTCAAGCAGCGCCAGCCCTACAAGCGCTGGTTGCGCGATCATGCCCACCGGGTTGAGTCCACCCTGGACGACAACACGCTTACCAGCGACCCGCTGGACAGTCGCACCCTGAACGTCTACCAGAAGCTTTTCGGGGTCAGCTTCGAGGAACGTGACCAGATTCTGCGACCCCTCGCCGAGGCCGGTCAGGAAGCCGTCGGTTCCATGGGTGACGACACCCCCTTCCCGGTGCTGTCCCACCGGGCGCGCTCGCTGTTTGACTATTTCCGTCAACAGTTTGCCCAGGTCACCAACCCGCCCATCGACCCCCTGCGCGAGCAGATCGTGATGTCGCTGGAAACCTGCCTGGGCGCGGAAATGAACGTGTTCGAGGAAACCGACGAACACGCTGCGCGCCTGCTGATTGACTCGCCGGTGCTCTCTGAGGGCAAGTTCCGACAGATACTGGCGCTGCAGCAACCGGGCTATGCACACGAGGTGATCGATCTCAACTATGCCGCGGATACCCCCTTACGCGAAGCGATTGAGGATATCTGCGAGCGTGCGGTCAAGGCGCTGGATGCCGGCAAGGTCATGCTGGTCTTGTCCGACCGCAATATTGGCCGTGACCGCCTGCCGGTCCACGCCCTGCTTGCCACCGGCGCAGTTCATCACCGGCTGGTGGCCGAAGGCCGGCGCACCGATGCCAATCTCGTGATTGAAACCGCCACCGCCCGTGACCCGCATCATTTCGCGGTGCTGCTGGGTTATGGCGCCACCGCCATCTATCCCTATCTCGCCTACGAATGTCTGCATGATCTGGTCCGCACCGGTGAAATCGGCATCGATGACACCGAGCGACTCTCTGGCAGCTATCGCAAGGGCATCAACAAGGGCCTCTACAAAATCATCTCCAAGATGGGCATCTCCACCATGGCCAGTTACCGGGGCGCCCAGTTGTTCGAGATTGTCGGCCTTGAAGATGACGTGGTTGATTTATGTTTCCGCGGCACCGTCAGCCGTATCCGCGGGGCCACTTTCGACCACCTCCAGCAGGACGTAGCCAAACTGGCCTGGATGGCCTGGAATCCGCGTGCTCCACTCGACCAGGGGGGGCTGCTCAAGTTTGTCCATGGTGGCGAATACCACGCCTACAACCCGGACGTGATCGGTACCCTGCATGCCGCAGTGCAAAACGGCGACTACGCCACCTATAAGGAATATGCCGAGATCGTCAATAACCGGCCCGTCACGGTGCTGCGCGACCTGCTCCGCCTGCGTGAGGATGCCGTCACCCCCATCAGCATTGATGAAGTCGAGTCGGTGGAGGCCATCCTGCCCCGCTTTGACAGCGCCGGTATGTCGCTGGGGGCATTGTCACCGGAGGCTCACGAGGCCCTGGCTATTGCCATGAATCGCCTCGGTGGTCGCTCCAACTCCGGCGAGGGCGGCGAAGACCCTGATCGCTACGGCACCGAGCGCACCTCCAAAATCAAGCAGGTGGCCTCGGGGCGCTTTGGTGTGACCCCGCATTACCTGGTTAATGCCGAAGTGCTGCAAATCAAGGTGGCGCAAGGCGCCAAGCCCGGCGAGGGAGGGCAACTGCCGGGCCACAAGGTCAACGAGATGATTGCCCGGCTGCGCTATTCCAAACCAGGCGTTGCCCTGATCTCGCCACCACCCCATCACGACATTTATTCCATCGAGGATCTGGCGCAGCTGATCTTTGACCTCAAACAGGTCAACCCGCAGGCACTGGTCTCGGTCAAGCTGGTGGCCGAACCTGGCGTGGGCACCGTGGCCGCCGGCGTAGCCAAGGCTTACGCCGACCTGATCACTATCTCCGGTTACGATGGCGGCACCGGCGCCAGTCCGCTGACCTCTGTGCGCTACGCCGGTACGCCGTGGGAACTGGGGCTCTCGGAAACCCATCAGACCCTGCGCGCCAATGATCTGCGCGACAAGGTGCGCCTGCAAACCGATGGCGGCCTCAAAACCGGACTGGACGTGGTCAAGGCGGCCATCCTGGGCGCCGAAAGCTTCGGTTTCGGTACCGGCCCGATGGTGGCACTGGGTTGCAAATACCTGCGCGTGTGTCATCTGAACAACTGCGCCACCGGGGTGGCGACCCAGCACAAGGTGCTGCGATTCAAGCATTTCATCGGCCTGCCGGAAATGGTGGTGAACTTCTTCAAATTTATCGCCGAGGACACCCGCGAGTGGCTGGCCCGTCTGGGTGTGCGCTCGCTGCAGGATCTGATCGGTCGCACCGACCTGCTGGAGATTCTGCCCGGCGATACCCCCAAGATGCAGAACCTGGATCTGTCGCCGTTGCTGGCCAATCAGGCGCTGGTCTCTGACCAGCCGCAGTTCTGCCTGGAGCCCCATAACGAGCCATTCGACAAGGGCGAGCTTGCCGAGCAGATGGTGGCCGACATGCTGCCGGCGATCGAAACGGCCTCAGGCGGCGAGTTCCATTACGAGGTGCGCAACAACAACCGCTCTATCGGCGCCAGGCTTTCGGGTGAAATCGCACGCCGTCATGGCAACCAGGGCATGGCCGAGACCCCGCTCGAGGTCTTCCTCAAGGGTACGGCCGGGCAGAGCTTCGGCGTCTGGAATGCCGGCGGCCTGAACCTGACCCTTGATGGCGACGCCAACGATTACGTGGGCAAGAGCATGACCGGCGGCCGCATCGTTATCCGGCCGCCAGCTGAGGCCGGTTTCAGTGGCCGCGACACCGTGATCATGGGTAATACCTGCCTTTATGGCGCCACCGGCGGCAAACTGTTCGCCGCCGGCCAGGCTGGCGAGCGCTTCGCCGTGCGTAACTCCGGTGCGCATGCCGTGGTGGAAGGCGTGGGTGACCATGGCTGCGAATACATGACCGGCGGGGTGGTCACCGTGCTGGGCGAAACCGGGCTGAACTTCGGTGCCGGCATGACCGGTGGTTTTGCCTTCGTGCTCGACCTGGAGCGCAATTTTGTCGATCGCTACAACCACGAATTGATCGACATCCACCGCATCAGTACCGAACCGATGGAGGCGCAGCGTAACTATCTGAAGAACCTGTTGCGCGAACACGTCGAGGCCACCGGCAGCCCGTGGGGACAGGAAATCCTCGAGAACCTGCCCGACTTCATTGGCCGCTTCTGGCTGGTCAAGCCCAAGGCCATCGACCTGTCGGACCTGCTGGATTCACTGCGTACGGCGGCCTGAACCGGCCCCTGCCACACATCGACCACGGAGCTACGGACACGCCATGAGCAATCCGTTCCAGTTTCTCGAGGTTCCGCGTCAGGACCCGGAAAAAAAGCCCGTTGAAGTTCGCATCAAGAGCTTTGACGAAATCTACGGCCAGTTTGACCCGGAGAGCGCGGCATCCCAGGCCGGACGCTGCATTTCCTGCGGCAATCCCTACTGTGAGTGGAAATGTCCGGTCCATAACTACATCCCCAACTGGCTCAAGCTGGTCAGCGAAGGCAACTTGTTCGAGGCGGCCGAACTCTCCCACAAGACCAACTCCCTGCCCGAGGTGTGTGGCCGGGTATGCCCGCAGGACCGCCTGTGCGAGGGTGCCTGCACCATGAATGACGGCTTTGGCGCCATCACCATCGGCTCGGTGGAAAAATACATCACTGACGAGGCGGTCAAACAGGGCTGGCGCCCGGATATGTCGCAGGTGCGAAAGACCGGCTACAAGGTGGCCGTGATCGGCGCCGGGCCGGCCGGCCTGGGCGCAGCCGATATTCTTGCCCGTAACGGCATCCAGGCCGTGGTCTACGACAAGTACCCGGAAATCGGCGGCCTGCTGACCTTCGGCATCCCGCCCTTCAAACTGGAAAAGGAAGTGGTGCTGACCCGGCGCATGCTGATGGAAGGCATGGGTGTGGAATTTGTCCTCAATACCGAGGTTGGCAAGGACATCAGCTTTGACCAGCTGGTCAGTGAATATGATGCGGTATTTCTGGGCATGGGCACCTATAACGCCATGCGTGGCGGCTTCCCCGGCGAGGATCTTGATGGTGTTTACGAGGCCCTGCCCTTCCTGATCTCCAACGTCAATCGCTTGATGGACTATGACCAGGCGCCGGGCGAGTTTATCAGCATGGAGGGGCAGCGCGTCATTGTGCTCGGTGGCGGTGACACGGCCATGGACTGTAACCGCACCTCCATCCGCCAGGGCGCTGACCGGGTGATCTGCGCCTACCGCCGTGACGAGGCCAACATGCCCGGCTCCATGCGCGAGGTCAAAAATGCCCGTGAAGAAGGCGTACAGTTCATTTTCAACCGCCAGCCGGTCGAGATTGTCGGCGATGACAAGGTGGAAGGCGTGAAATTCGTCACCACCGAGCTCGGCGACCCGGACGAACGCGGCCGCCGCCGGCCGGTCCCCGTCCCCGGCTCCGAGGAAGTCATCCCGGCCGACCGGGTGCTGGTGGCTTTCGGCTTCCGGCCCAGCCCGGCGGACTGGTTTGATGACGCCATGATCGAGGTGGATGATGGCGGCCGGGTGATCACCACCCGCGGCAGCTTTCCTTTCCAGACCAGCAACCCCAAGGTCTTTGCCGGCGGCGACATGGTGCGCGGCTCGGATCTGGTAGTCACGGCTGTTTTCGAGGGCCGCGAGGCCGCCGAAGGCATCGTCGACTACCTCGGTGTCTGAAATCACCTCACACCACTACCACCGATCCGAAAAACAAAGCTAACCATGAAGCGCATGAAGGACATGAAGAATGGATACATAACATCGGGTAATTATTATTTCTTGCCCCTTCATGGTCTTCATGCTCTTCATGGTTACTATATTTGGCCAGGCGGTTAAGGAAAGTGCAGATGAGCGACAGGGTTTCCGGCAAGACCATCCCGGTGGCACAGCGGCTGATTTTCGCGCTGGATGTGCCCGATGTGGATCAGGCCATGGCGCTGGTCGAAAAACTTGACGGGGTTGTGCATTTCTACAAGATCGGGCTGGAGCTTTTCATGTCCGGGCGCGGCTTCGAGTTGCTTGACTGGCTGGTCGCGCGCGACCTCAAGGTTTTTCTGGATCTGAAATTCTTTGACGTCCCGGCCACCGTTGCTGCCGCCGTCCGCCAGGTCGCCGGGCGCGGCGCCACCTTTGCCACTGTGCACGGCAATCAAGCCATCATGGAAGCCGCCGCCGCGAGCAAGGGTGCACACCTTAAAATTCTGGCCGTGACCGCCCTCACCAGCCTTGACCGGGGCGACCTGGACGACCTGGGCTTTGCCTGCGACGCCGAGGCCCTGGTGCTATCACGCGCCCGTCGCGCGCTTGCCGCCGGCTGTGATGGCGTGGTGTCCTCGGGCCTGGAAATCCCCGCCCTGCGCGCCGACGTCAATCACGAACTGCTGATCGTCAGCCCTGGCATCCGGCCCGTCGACAACCGGCCCGAGGACGACCAGAAACGGGTGGTCTCCCCGGGTCAGGCCTTTGAGGCCGGGGCCGACTACATTGTTGTCGGTCGCCCCATTCGCGACGCGGCCGATCCGGTGGCCGCGGCCGCCGCCATCCAGCGCGAGATTGCCGGAGTATTTAATGTCTGAGTTGCAAAACGACCGCCTGCTGCGCGCCCTGCAACGCCAGCCGGTGGACCGCACCCCGGTGTGGATGATGCGCCAGGCCGGGCGTTATTTGCCCGAATATCGCGCCACCCGCGAAAAAGCCGGCAGCT
>PWYF01000255.1 GCA_003567955.1 Thiotrichales bacterium | reverse complement strand
TATGCCGGCGCGCTGGCGGTGCTGGCCGGTTTGCGCGAGGATATAGACACATTCTTTGATCAGGTGATGGTGATGGCCGAGGATCAAGCGGTTCGTGAGAACCGGTTGGCGCTACTGATACAGCTCAGAGAACAATTCCTGAAGGTAGCCGACATTTCCCGGATCAGCGGTTAAAATCATAAATAAAACAATGGTTTATATTTAATGTTAGGGCGTATGCGTTTCCATACATTCCGTGTTTTTCTCTACTACAGTGTTTGTGTGGTCACCATCCCGATTTATGCCCTGATCGTTATTTTGCTGACCCCTGCCCCGTTTCGATTCCGCTACGCCATCGCCATGCGCTGGATCCGGCTGCAGTACCGGGCGCTGAGTACCCTGGTGGGGCTTCGTTATGAAGTCGAAGGCCTTGAAAATATCCCGGATGGTGCGGCCGTGCTCTACTGCAAGCATCAATCCATGATCGAATGCATCACCACCCAGATGTTTCTGCCGCCCCAGACCTGGGTGCTCAAACGGGAGTTGCTGTGGGTGCCCATGTTCGGCTGGGGCCTGGCTCAGCTCGACCCCATCGCCATCAATCGCAGCGCGGGTCGCTCCGCGGTAGAACAAATTGTTGAGCAGGGCAAAGCCTTGTTCAGACGGGGAATCTGGGTGGTGATATTCCCCGAAGGCACTCGCATGCCGCCCGGCCAGACCCGGCGCTACGGCATGGGGGGCGCCGTTCTGGCCAGTGAAACAGGTGTGCCGGTAGTGCCGTTGGCCCATAATGCCGGCCGCTTCTGGCTCCAGGGCCGCTTCGATATTTTGCCCGGCACTTTCAGAATGCGTATCGGACCACCTATTGATACCCGGGGTCTGAGCCCGGAGGAAATCAATGCACGCGCCAAGGCCTGGATAAACCAGGCCATGGCGGAAATAGACGGGCCAGAACAGGAAGTCGCGCGGCCCAATCACAATGGCCCCACGCCGTAAGTGGGAAAGTTGTCAGTCATACAACCTTCCGGCCTTCCCGCTTACAACGAACTCTGAAACGAATAGATCGGCGGTTACCTGATGTTCCACGTGGAACAAAGCGTGGTTACTGAATAGTCAGATATCAAGATTGCTGACCAGCAGTGCGTTGCGCTCGATGAATTCACGCCGGGGCTCAACCTGGTCCCCCATCAACGTAGTGAAGATTTCATCAGCGGCAACGCCGTCCTCTATGGCTACCCGTAACAACCGCCGGCATTCCGGATCCATAGTGGTTTCCCAAAGCTGCTCCGGATTCATTTCGCCCAGACCCTTGTAGCGCTGCACACTAAGGCCCTTGCGCGCCTGCTCCAACAACCAGGTGATGGCTTCCCGGAAGCTGGCCACCGGTTGCTCGCGCTCGCCCCGTTGAATCCGCGCGCCCTCGCCCACCAAACCATCGAGGCGCGTCCCCAGGGCAACAAAACTGCGGTACTCGGGGGAAGTAAACATTTCTCGTGGCAGTCGGATCGCCGTCGGCACCCCATGGCGATAGCGATCAATCACCAGCCCCTCGGCCCCCGCGCTGGCGAGGCTGTAACGGGTGCTGCCATCGCTGGTGGCATTGGTCCGATTCAACAGCTCTTCCACCCACGCCTTGAGTTGCTTGCTGTCGGCCAGCAAGCCGTCGGTGACCTCCGGCATGTAAACCATGCGCTCAAGCAGATGCGCGTCATACCGCCGGGCCAGCCGCTGAATCGTGCTCATCACTTGCTGGTACTGCTGCGCGAGTGCTTCCAGCGACTCTCCGCGTATGGGCGGGGTGTTTTCGGCCACATGCAGCTCGGCACCCTCTACCGCGGCATTCAGCAACCAGGCATCAAGCTCGGCATCATCCTTGACGTAATGCTCCTGTTTGCCCTTTTTCACCTTGTACAGGGGGGGCTGGGCGATATAGACATGGCCACGCTCCACCAGGGTGTACATCTGGCGATACAGGAAGGTTAACAGCAGGGTACGGATATGAGAGCCGTCCACATCCGCGTCAGTCATAATGATAATTCGATGATAACGCAGCTTGTCGGGGTCAAAATCCTCGCGGCCCACACCACAGCCCAGGGCGGTAATCAGCGTGGCCACCTCGGACGACGACAACATCTTGTCAAAGCGGGCTTTTTCTACATTGAGAATCTTGCCCTTCAGCGGCAATACCGCCTGGGTACGCCGATCGCGGGCCTGTTTGGCCGAACCCCCGGCTGAATCACCCTCAACGATAAAGATTTCTGACAGGGCCGGATCCTTTTCCTGGCAATCGGCCAGCTTGCCGGGCAAACCAGCCACATCCAGCGCGCCCTTGCGCCGGGTCATGTCGCGGGCCTTGCGCGCGGCTTCACGAGCGCGTGCGGCCTCGATAATCTTGCTGCCGATCAGCTTTGCATCCTGAGGATGTTCCAGCAAAAATTCGTGCAGTTTGTCGGACAGGGCTGATTCCACCACGCCCTTGACCTCGGAGGAAACCAGCTTGTCCTTGGTCTGGGAAGAAAACTTGGGATCCGGCACCTTCACCGAAAGCACCGCTGTGAGTCCTTCGCGGGCGTCATCACCCAGCGGGCTGACTTTCTCGTTGCGCGCCAGCCCGACTTCATCAATGTAGTTTTTAAGCGTGCGCGTCAGGGCCGAGCGGAAACCCGCCATATGGGTGCCACCGTCGCGCTGGGGGATATTATTGGTAAAGCAGAAGACATTTTCCTGGTAGGAATCATTCCACTGCATCGCCACTTCCACCACGATATCTTCACGTTCTGTCTCGAAATGAAAGACCGTGGGGTGCAGCGGTGTCTTCTTGTCATTGAGGTGCTCAACAAAAGCGCGGATACCGCCCTTGTATTCAAATACCCGCTCGCGGTCATCGCGCTCATCGGTGAGCACAATTCGCACACCGGAATTAAGAAATGACAGTTCACGCAGACGGCGGGCCAGAATGTCGTAGTGGTATTCAGTCTGGGTGAAAATTTGTTCGCTGGGTTTGAAACGCAGGCTGGTACCACTGATATCAGTATCGCCAACCTGTTTAAGCGGAGATTTGGGCACTCCGAGCGCATACACCTGGTGGTGAATCTTGCCATCGCGGTAAATGGTGAGTTCCAGCTCTTCAGACAGGGCATTCACAACCGAAATACCCACACCATGCAGGCCACCGGATACCTTGTAGGAATTGTCGTCAAACTTGCCGCCGGCATGCAGCACCGTCATGATGACTTCGGCAGCGGACTTGCCCTCTTCCTTGTGCATATCCACGGGAATACCGCGGCCGTCATCGGAGACGGTCACTGAATTATCCGTGTGCAGTGTTACCTGGATATTGGTGCAATGCCCGGCCAGCGCCTCATCAATGGCATTATCCACCACCTCGAAAACCATGTGGTGCAGGCCCGTACCATCATCCGTGTCACCAATATACATGCCGGGGCGTTTGCGCACGGCATCCAGGCCCTTCAGGACCTTGATATTGGAAGAGGTATAGGTGTCTTTTTCACTCGCGCTCATATTGATACCAATCCCGGCAAGGTTAATCCCGCTATTGTACCACTTCCGTGACCTCACCCTGTTCCACGTGGAACATTCTGGTGCCTGCAGGTAACAGGGCCTGTATGGACTCAGGTGATATCACGGTAAGAAACTTCTGTGCGGGTAAATCACAAAGCACCGCCATGAAGCGTGACAGGTAACGGCTGTCCAGTTCAGAGGCCAGATCATCCAGCAACAAAACCCCCTGGTCACCACAGGCTTGCGCATACAACTGCTGCTGGGCCAACACCAGACAACTGGCCAGGATTTTTTCCTGGCCGCGTGATACCCGCTCCGCCGCTGCCACACCGTCGACCAGAATTTCCATATCTGCTCGATGAGGACCTGGCCGCGTCACCCCGGTTTGCTGGTCAGACACACGCAGACGTTGCAGGGCATCCAGCAGCGATTCGCCCGCGGGCCAACCTGGTTGGTAGCGAAGATCCACCGATATATCCCCGAGGATATAGCTCACCGTTTCCTGTAACAGGGGCCGAAGCCGAGCTATATAATCCCGTCGACTTGCGCTCAGCCCTTCACCGCTTTCTGCCAACTGGGATTCCCAGGACGGCAACATTCGCGCCCGGACCGGCTGGCGCAACAAGGCATTACGTTGCCGCAGGGCCTTGCGGTAACGCGACCAGGTCGTCAGAAAGCCCGGTTCCACGTGAAACAATCCCCAGTCAAGAAACTGACGTCGTTCCCCCGGGCCACCCTCAATCAGGCGGTGAACAT
The DNA here is from genome assembly GCA_003567955.1 of Thiotrichales bacterium. Taxonomy (GTDB): domain Bacteria; phylum Pseudomonadota; class Gammaproteobacteria; order UBA5335; family SLRW01; genus SLRW01. Next base: position 13,868 of record PWYF01000255.1, on the reverse strand, counting down.
GCGGGTCAATCAATTGTACGGGGAGATGACGCGCCAGAACTGAAACCGCGCGGATTGTTTCACCATCAAGCCGGGCTCTGAGACCCTCGGCATCAAAACCGGCGCCCATGCGGTGAATCGCTCCGGTTTCCGCATGCAGCGTGGCAAAGACAGAAAAACCGGAACGGGACTCACAAACCAGGCTGTCGCGGCGTCGACTCCGGAAGGAGCGGCCCCGACCCAGGAACCAGATCGCCTCCAGCAAACTGGTCTTGCCGGAGGCATTGGCGCCATAAACCACATTCAATCCGGGGTCACAATCAAGGCGAACCGAATGCAGACATCTAAAATCACTGATTTCCAGCCGGCCCAGGGCCATCAGGGCAACTTACAATCGCATTGGCATGACCACGTGTTCGGTGGACTCATCACCGGGCGCACGGATCACACAACTGCTGTTACCATCAATCAAAACCATCTCGATGCTGTCGGATTCCAGAGCGGCCAGAGGATCAAGCAGGTAACTCACATTAAACCCGATCTCGAGATGGTCGCCCTGATATTCAACTTCCACATCTTCCTCGGCACGCTCCTGCTCCGGATTCTGCGCTTGCAGCCCCAGCCGGCCATTTTCCATTTCCAGCCGCACCCCGCGGTACTTTTCATTGGATAATATAGCTGTTCGACCCAGGGATTGACGCAAAATTTGTCTGTCCACCTGGAGGATATTCTTGCCGCCGCGCGGGATGACACGCTCATAATCCGGGAAACGCCCATCAACCAGCTTGGAGGTGAAACGCAATTCATCAAGACCCACGCGGATATGGTTACTGCTGATCGCTACCGTCACCGTGTCATCGGTTTCCTCTAGCAGACGGTAAAGTTCCATCACACCCTTGCGTGGAACAATCACCTGGTTGATTTCACCCGGCGATAATTGGGCGCTCACATCACAACGGGACAGGCGATGCCCGTCTGTCGCCACCCCTCTCAAAACCCCGTCACGGAATTCAAGCAGCAGGCCATTCAGGTAGTAACGCACATCCTGCTGGGCCATCGCGAACTGGGTCTGTTCAATGAGATGACGCAAGTCGCGCTGGGCGATACTGAACTCAACCAGGGCCTCGCCACCCTCCACATTCGGGAATTCGGCCGCCGGCATGGTGGCCAGCGCAAAGCGACTTCGCCCCGCTCGCACCTGGGCCTTGTTATCTTCCACACTGAGACTGACTTCGGCTTCCTCCGGCAAGGCACGCACAATATCCAGCAATTTACGGCCTGGCAGAGTGATATCACCCGGTGTTTCAGTACCTGCATCCATCCGGGCGACCAGTTCCACTTCCAGGTCTGTGGCAGTGAGACGGACCGCCTCTGAATCGGCACTGAGCAGGATATTGGACAGGATCGGCATGGTCTGTCGCCTCTCCACTACGCCAATAACCGCCTGAAGGGGACGAAGAAGCGCTTCCCTGGACAGCTTGAGTTTCATACTGACTCCATCTTCCTGCTGTTTAATATAATCAATATTCTTTTATATACCCTGAATACTGTTATTAGTGAACGAAAAACACAGGTATAACAATTTAAATTTATTTAAAATCAAATACTTAACTAAATGATAACTCTGTTCCCTGCCTGTGGAGAAGCTGTGTGCCGGCGTGGATAAAAACCGTCGCGGCAAACGCTCCCGAGCTTGTCAGCAGTTTATCCACAGCTTGTCACCCGGTCAGTGTGCGTAACAGGTTCAGATAATCCTCCTCCACCCGCGGCTGGCTTTCACGCAGTTCCCTGATCTTGCGGCAGGCATGCAACACCGTGGTGTGATCCCGGCCGCCAAAGGCATCCCCGATTTCCGGCAGGCTGTGGGTGGTCAGCTCCTTGGCCAGCGCCATGGCGATCTGGCGGGGCCGGGCCACCGAGCGGCTGCGCCGGGATGACAGGAGTTCACCCACCCGGATCTTGAAATACTCTGCCGTGGTTTTCTGGATGTTCTCAATGGTCACCAGCTTTTCCTGCATGGCCAGCAGATCACGCAGGGCTTCACGGGCAAAATCCAGGCTGATTTCCTGCCCTGTAAAATGGGCATTGGCCATCACCCGGCGCAGGGCGCCTTCGAGTTCACGCACATTGGAACGAATGCGTTTGGCGATAAAGAAGGCGACCTCATCCGGCAGCGCTGTGCCCGCCTGATCGGCTTTTTTCTTCAGGATGGCAACCCGGGTTTCCAGCTCCGGAGGCTCGATGGCAACCGTTAATCCCCAGCCAAAACGTGATTTGAGCCGTTCTTCCAGCCCGTCTACCTCACGCGGGAAGCGGTCGCAGGTCAGAATCACCTGTTTCTGTCCTTCAAGCAATGCATTGAAGGTGTGAAAGAATTCTTCCTGGGAGCGTTCCTTGCCGGCAAAAAACTGGATGTCGTCAATCAGAAGGGCATCTACGGTGCGATAAAACCGCTTGAATTCGTTAATGGTGTTGTGCTGAAGCGCCTTGACCATATCACCAACAAACCCTTCGGAATGCTGGTAGACGACACGGGATTTCCCGTTGCGCAGTAACTGGTTGCCGACACTGTGCATGAGGTGGGTTTTACCCAGTCCGACACCCCCGTAGATAAACAGGGGGTTGTAGGCCTCACCCGGGTTTTCAGCCACCTGCCGGGCCGCCGCAGTGGCCAGCTGGTTGGATTTCCCCTCGACAAAGTTCTCAAAAGTAAAACCCCGGTTGAGTCGGTTGCCACGCACAACGGTATGTTCGGGGCCCCGGCTCTGGCTGCCCGTGCCCGTTGTGGCTGTATCGCCACCACTGATTACAGGGATGGCGGTACTGCCGACTTCCAGGGAGACCCGGCGGGTCTGCTCACCACCCAGTTCAGACACCACATTTTCGATTGTTTCGATGAAATTCTGCCCCACCCAGTCCTGAACAAAACGGTTGGGCGCCAGCAGACGCAGGCACTCCCCGTCCTCAACCGCCTGCAGGGGCCGGATCCAGGTATTGAGCTGCTGCTCCGGCATCTGGCCTTCCAGATAATGCAGGCATTGTTGCCAGAGTGTGGATTCGGTGGTCTGGTTCATGAGCAAATACGGCAATCCAGTCAGTCTCGCCCCCCGGTACGGGCTGAAGCCAGCCAGCAGCAGCACTTGTACGCAATGAAGTCACTGCGGCGCCGCTAACCCGATCCGGTGTTTAATCCGTGCAGTCTATACCCGTGAACAGGACTTATCCACAGCCTCATGGCAACGCGTTGAAAAAAGCCTTTGCGGTTGACAGCAAAAGCCTTTTGCCAGTAATCTTCGCGGCTCTCCGGAGCCTGCCCGGAGCACGGTTTACAACGATGCGTCCGCAACACGGAATACAAGTATCATGAAGAGAACATTCCAGCCCAGCCGGCTCAAGCGAGCTCGCACCCATGGTTTCCGTGCCCGCATGGCGACCCGCAACGGACGCAAGATCATTAACGCCCGGCGCGCTCGCGGTCGTCGCCGTCTGTCCGCCTAGGTCGTCCGTTTCCTTGCGCAGCGCGGCATTTCCGGCCAGCGCGCGCCTGCATCGGCCGCAGGAATTCAGGCGGGTATTTCAGCAGCCGTTGCGTAGCCGGGACGATTGTCTGGTGGTGCTGGCCCGCGCCAACGGACTGGACGCGGCACGACTGGGCATGGCGATTTCGCGCAAGCACGCCGGCAATGCAGTTCAGAGAAATCGCGTCAGGCGCGTGATTCGTGAGAGTTTTCGCCAGCACCGGCCGCTGTTGCCACCCGTGGATATTGTGGTAACAGCCCGCGGACCCCTGGCAGGGTGCAGTAATACCGAGTTACGTGGCGCGCTGGAGAAACACTGGCACAGGCTGGCACAGCGATGGCAAGAGTCCTGATATTCCTGGTCATGCTCTACCGCTGGACCCTGCGGCCGCTGCTGGGTGCCCGCTGCCGCTTCCATCCCTCCTGTTCCGAGTACACCATGACAGCACTGCAACGCCATGGCGCCCTGCAAGGCAGCTGGCTCGGCTTGCGCCGGATGCTGCGTTGTCATCCAGGTCATCCCGGCGGGATAGATCCGGTACCTGGCAACCCCGGGGAGTCCACGCGTGGATAATATTCGGTTTTTCCTGTTCTGTGCCCTGGTGCTGGTGGTCTTCCTGCTGTGGCAGGCGTGGATGGAAGACTATGGCGACAATGGTCTGGCAGAACCGGATGTGGTGGAACAGCCGGCCGTACCCGCCGAGCGTGAGCCGGCTGAACGTGAGGATTTGCCGGAAATCCCCGAGCAGCCCGCCGAAGCAGACCGGCCCGCTCTGGACTCTGAAGCAACCGACACGCCTCCGGCACGGGCAGAACGTGATGGTGCCCTGCCCCGCGGTGAACGTATCCGGGTGGAAACTGACCTGCTGAGGGTGGAAATCGACACCCAAGGTGGTGATCTGAGGGCTCTGTATCTGCTGGATTACCCGGTGGAGCTCGATGAACCCGAAAACCCCCTGAAATTACTGACCGATGACCCCGCCAGCCTCTATGTGATCCAGAGTGGTCTTGTCGCGCGGGATCTGCCGGCACCGTCCCACCATGACCGCTGGCAGGCGGAACGCCTTGAGTACCGTTTGGCGGATGGCGCCAAGACCGTGACTGTGCCGTTGGTGTGGGAGCATGAAAGCGGCCTGCGAGTCACCAAGCGCTATACGTTCCACCGCAATGATTACCTGATCGAACTGGAACACGAGGTCGAAAACGCCAGTGGCGAGACCTGGCGAGGCACCCAGTACAGTCAGTTGCAGCGCCGCGAAGTGGAAATCAGCCGCGACAACATGTTTATCCGGACTTTCCTCGGCGCCGCCATCTACGACGGCGCCTATGAAAAACTCAGTTACAGTGATCTGCGTGAGGATCCGGTAAATCGCGAAGTTGAGGGCGGCTGGGTCGCCATGATTCAGCACTATTACACAGGTGCGGTCATCCCCCCCGCGGATGGCAGCAACCTGCTTTACAGTCGACTGCTTAACGGTGATCGACATATTTTCGGCGCGCGCGGTGAACCAATCAGTCTGGCGCCGGGCAATGCCCTGAGTCTGTCCAGTCAGCTCTATGTCGGCCCGCAGTACCAGCAGCGCATGGCCGATCTGGCGCCGCGCCTGGATCGCACAGTGGATTACGGCCTGCTCACCATTCTGGCCAAGCCGGTCTATGTGATCATGAGCTGGATTCACAGCGTGGTGGGTAACTGGGGCTGGACCATTGTCCTGTTCACCCTGCTGGTCAAGGCGGTGTTCTACAAGCTCTCCGACACCCAGTTCCGGTCCATGGCCAAGATGCGCGAGTTCGCCCCGCGTATCAAGGCACTGCGTGAACGTTACGGCGATGATCGCGAAAAGCTCAACAAGGCCATGATGGAGCTTTACCGCGATGAAAAATTCAACCCGCTGGGCGGGTGTTTGCCCATACTGGTGCAGTTGCCGGTGTTTATAGCCCTGTACTGGGTGCTGATCGAAAGCGTGGAATTCCGCCACGCGCCCTGGATGCTCTGGATCCAGGATCTGTCCGCGCCGGATCCCTACTTTGTGTTGCCGGTCCTGTTCGGCGTGAGCATGTTCATCCAGCAGAAGATGAGCCAGGCCGCGATGGCGATGGACCCCATACAGCAGCGGATAATCATGTTTCTGCCACTGGTGCTGATGATCTTCTTTGCTTTCTTCCCGGCCGGCCTGGTGCTGTACTGGTTCATCAACAATATTGTCAGTATGGCCCAGCAGCATTACGTTAATCGCCGCCATGACGCCGAGCAGGCCGCCAAACGCGGCGGCTGACGTCGCCGGCTTCCCCTTGCCATGACAACTGCCGGCGATACCATTGCCGCCATTGCCACCCCGCCCGGCTACGGCGGGGTGGGCATTGTGCGCATCTCGGGCCCGGCCGCCGCCGCCATGGCCCGTGAAATTACCGCCCGTGAGTTGTCACCCCGACAAGCCACCTACTGTGTTTTTACTGCCGCCGATGGCAGCGCCATTGATGAGGGCATTGCCCTGTACTTCCAGGCGCCGGCCTCCTTTACCGGCGAGGATGTGATCGAGTTGCAGGGCCATGGCGGCCCGGTCGTCATGGACCTGTTGCTGGCCCGGGTGCTGGCGCTGGGTGCCCGCGTTGCCCGCGCTGGCGAGTTTTCCGAGCGCGCCTTTCTCAATGACCGGCTGGATCTGGCCCAGGCCGAGGCCATTGCTGATCTGATCGAAAGCGGTTCCGAGCGGGCCGCCCGTGCCGCCATGAGTTCACTGCGGGGCGAGTTTTCTGGCCGGGTGCATGCGTTGGTGGAACAGCTGACCGCCTTGCGCACGTGGGTGGAGGCGGCGCTGGATTTCCCGGATGAGGAAATCGATTTTCTCTCCGGGGGTGAGGTCGAGGCCCGGCTGCAGACGCTGGAAGCGGCGTTTGAAGCTGTTTTCGGTAACGCCCGTCAGGGGCAACTGTTGCGCGACGGGCTGACCGTAGTCATTGCCGGCCCGCCCAACGCCGGCAAGTCCAGTCTCATGAACCGTCTGGCCGGGCGTGAAACCGCGATTGTCACCGAGGTGCCCGGCACCACCCGCGATGTGCTGCGCCAGCAAATCCTGATTGATGGTATGCCCTTGCATGTGGTGGATACCGCCGGCCTGCGCCACAGCAGTGATCGCGTGGAACAGGAAGGCATCCGCCGGGCCCGCGCCGAGCTGGAACAGGCCGATCACGCCCTGCTGGTGGTTGAAGACGCCACCGCTGATGCGCATCTGCCGGAGCTGCTGGCGCAACTGCCCGCCGGTCTGGCTGTGACTGTATTGCGTAACAAGATTGACCTCAGCGGTGCGCCGCCGGGTCTGACACAAACAGCGCGAGGCGCCGGGTTGCGGCTTTCGGTCACCACGGGTGAGGGTCTGGAGGCACTGCGGGCGCACTTGCGTGAAGTAGCGGGCCTGGCGCCGGATACGCAAGGGGCCTTTTCGGCCCGCCGCCGGCATCTGGACGCCTTGCGCCGGGCACACGATCATCTGCAACGTGGTGCCGAGCAATTGCGCCGCCAGCAGGCCGGGGAACTGATGGCCGAGGAGTTGCGTCAGGCCCAGATGGCACTGGGCGAGATCACCGGCGAATTCAGCAACGAGGATTTGCTGGGGCGAATATTCAGCAGCTTCTGTATCGGCAAATAGGCGGCGGACGGGCTCGAGCGGGTCCGGATAGCGCTGTTTTATGCCTGGCTGGTTGTTTCAAGCTCTGCTTCGGCCACCATCCAGTCGGCCTCAAGCGCTGACTTTTGTGCTTTCAGTTGTGTCTGGCGCTGCTGTAATTGCGCCAGTTTCTCGGGCGCGGGCTTGGTATAGAGTTCCGGTTGCGCCAGTTCGGTTTCCACCTCGGCGAGTTCGGTTTCTGTTTTTTCCAGCTTGCGCATCAGTTTTTCGCTGCGCCGTTGCAGCTCACGCCGCGCTGCTGCCTGCTGGCGGTTGGCGCGCTTGCTGTTGGCGGTGGGCCGCGCCGCACCGGTTTTGCCGTTTTGCGCCGCGCCGCCGCCAATCAGCCACTGCCTGTAGTCATCCAGATCACCCTCGAAAGGACGCGCCTGCTTGTCGGCCACCAGCCAATAGCGCTCGACGGTGCTGTTCAGCAAATGGCGGTCGTGCGACACCACCACCACCGCGCCCTCGAAATCCTGCAGCGCCACGGTCAGGGCATGGCGCATTTCCAGGTCCAGGTGGTTGGTGGGTTCGTCCAGCAACAGCAGGTTGGGTTTCTGCCAGACCAGCAACGCCAGCACCAGCCTTGCTTTTTCACCCCCGGACAGTGGTCCCACCGGCGCGGTGGCCATCTCGCCATGGAAAGCAAAGCCACCGAGGAAATCCCGCAAGCCCTGTTCCCGGGTCTTGCCGGCCAGGGCCTGCAAGTGTGCCAGCGGGCTGGCCGCGGCTTCCAGTTGTTCCAGCTGATGCTGGGCAAAATAGCCGGTACGGGTCGCCGGGTTAATTTCGATCTGGCCGGCCTGCGGCTTGAGCTCCCCGGCCAAAGCCCGAACCAGCGTGGATTTGCCGGCGCCATTGAGGCCCAGCAGGCCGATGCGATCCCCCGGCGCCAGGTCCAGGTTAATTTCCGAGAGCACGGTGGTCTCACCATAGCCGAGGCTGACGTTGTCGAGCTTCAGTACCGGGTAGGCCACCCGGTCGGGGGGCGTGAAAGTAAAATCAAATGGCGAATCGGCATGCGCCGGGGCAATCATTTCCATGCGCTGCAGGGCCTTGACCCGGCTCTGCGCGGCGCGGGCCTTGGTGGCCTTGGCACGAAAGCGGTCAATAAAACGCTGCATGTGGGCGATTTCACGCTGCTGGCGCAGATGCAGGGCTTGCTGGTGGGCCAGGTGCTGGGCGCGCAGGCGCTCGAACTCGCTGTAGTTGCCGCTGTAGGTATGCAGCTGACTGTGTTCGATATGCAGAATCTGGTTGCAGATGGCGTCCAGAAAATCCCGGTCATGCGAAATCAGCACCAGGGTCCCGGCAAATTGGCGCAGCCAGTCCTCCAGCCACAGCACGGCCTCCAGATCCAGATGGTTGGTGGGCTCATCCAGCAACAGCAGATCGGCCGGACACATCAGTGCCCGTGCCAGTTGCAGGCGTACTCGCCAGCCGCCGGAGAAGGCGCCCACCGGCTGCTCATGCTGCTCGGGGGCAAAGCCCAGGCCATTCAGCAATTCTCCGGCCCGGGCCCGGGCCGTATAGCCGCCGGCATTCTCCAGGCGCATATGGGCGTGGCCAATGGCCTCGCCGTCACCGTCGGCATGGCTTTGTGCCACGGCGCCTTCGGCCGCGCGCAGCTCACCGTCGCCATCCATCACCGCTTCAAGCGCGGGCCGCTCCAGATCCGTGAAAGACTGGGCCATGTGAGCAATACGCCATTCGCCGGGCAGTTCCATCTCGCCGGCGTCCAGTGACAGCTCGCCCAGCATCAGACCGAAAAGCGAGCTCTTGCCACAGCCATTGGGGCCCACCAGGCCGGTACGCTGTCCCGGGTAGAGGGTGGCGCTGGCCTGCTGCAGCAGGGCGTCACGGCCGCGCCGCAGGGTGATGTCACGGAAGCGAATCATTGGGCCGGGTCGGCCTCGCGCAGCCAGCGGGCAACCCGCAGCGCAAAATAGGTGAGCACGGCATCGGCGCCGGCGCGGCGCAGACAAAGCAGGCTCTCCATCACCACCTGGCGTTCGTCCAGCCAGCCATTTTGCGCCGCCGCCATCAGCATGGCGTATTCGCCGCTCACCTGGTAGGCCAGCGTGGGCACGCCGAAACCGGACTTCACCCGCTGGATCACATCCAGATAGGGCAACCCCGGCTTGATCATGACCATGTCAGCGCCCTCGGCCAGATCCAGCGCCACCTCGCGCAGCGCCTCGTCGCTGTTGGCCGGGTCCATCTGATAGCTGGCTTTGTTGCCGCCGCCCAGGGCGTCGGCCGAACCCACCGCATCGCGGAAGGGCCCGTAGAAGGACGAGGCGTATTTGGCGGCGTAGGCCAGAATGCGGGTGTTGACGTGACCGTCGTGTTCCAGGGCCTCGCGAATCGCACCAATGCGCCCGTCCATCATATCCGAGGGGGCCACCACATCGGCGCCGGCCTCGGCATGCGAGAGCGCCTGGCGCACCAAAGCGTCAACGGTGTCGTCGTTGACCACATAACCACTGTCATCCACCAGCCCGTCCTGCCCGTGCGTGGTGTAGGGGTCCAGTGCCACATCGGTGATCACGCCCAGCTCCGGCAGCGCTTTTTTGAGCGCGCGAATGGCGCGCTGTACCAGCCCGTCCGGGTCCCAGGCGGCGCTGGCGTCTTCGGACTTGGCTTGCGCTGGCGTCACCGGAAACAACACCACCGCCGGAATGCCGAGTTCATGGGCCTCGCGCGCATGCGCCACGAGCAGATCAATGCTCAGGCGTTCAATGCCCGGCATGGAAGCCACCGGCTGGCGCTGTTCTTCACCTTCCAGTACGAACAAGGGATAGATGAGGTTGTCACAACTCAAGTGGTTTTCGCGCATCAGGCGGCGCGAAAATTCGTCACGGCGCATGCGGCGCATGCGGGTCAGGGGCCAGCTTGCGGGAGGAATATCCTCGTTCACCTGTATTATCTCCAGTATGGGTCGCGGTGGCAGACGTATAGTGTGCCTCAAGCGGGGCCGTCAGGGCCAAGCCTGCAATACAGTGGCGTACTCTGCGGTCCCTATGGAGCAGACGCACGCGGCCGGAAACCGCTGACAGTGAACCCGTGTAACCCAGGGGAACAGCCCGGATATGAACAAAACGCTCTGGAAGCGCGCGGCCATACTGGCCGTACTCGCCGCCGGCATCACTCTGGCGGTGGTTTACCGTGATGCGATCAATGTTGCGCAACTCACCGAGTGGGTCGAGGCCGCCGGTATCTGGGCGCCTCTGGTATTTATCCTGGCCTATATGGTGGCTACCGTATTTTTCCTGCCCGGTCTGGTCTTTACCATTGCCGGCGGGGCCCTGTTCGGGCCGGTGTGGGGCACCCTGATCAATCTCACCGGCGCCACCCTGGGTGCGGTGGTGGCTTTTCTGGTGTCGCGCTATGTGGCCGGCGACTGGGTGCGCCAGAAAACCGGGGGCAAATTGCAGAAAATCATGGACGGCGTCGCCGATGAGGGCTGGCGTTTTGTGGCTTTTGTGCGACTGGTGCCGCTGTTCCCGTTCAATATGCTCAATTATGCCCTGGGCCTGACGCCCATTCGCCTGAGCCACTACACGATCGCGACCTTTGTCTTCATGCTGCCCGGCGGCGCGGCCTATACCTATGTCGGCTTTGCCGGACGTGAGGCGCTGGCCGGGGGCGAAAGCGTGATCCAGCATGCCCTGCTGGCGCTGGCCCTGCTGGCCATGGTGGCCTTTTTGCCGCGCATCGTTAAAAGCGTGCGCAACAAGCCGATTCCAGGTGAGGAAGAAAAATCGCAAGGCGGGGAAGACAAATGAGCGATTCAGCCGAGAGCAGGCGTGACCTGGTGATCATTGGCGGCGGGGTGGCCGGGCTGGTGACCGCCAGCGTGGCCGGCCAGCTGGGGCTGAAGGTGACGCTGGTAGAACGCGCGCAGGTGCTGGGCGGTGACTGTCTGAACCATGGCTGTGTGCCCAGCAAGACCCTGATTCGCAGCGCCAAAGTGGCCTCACTGATGCGCCGGGCCGGGGAGTATGGCCTGACGGCGCATGAGCCTGAAGTGGATCTCAAGCGGGTGATGGATCACGTGCGTGAGGTGATTGCCACTATCGCCGTGCATGATGACCCCGAGCGTTTTCGCGGCTATGGCTGCGAGGTGTTGCTGGGTGAGCAGCCGCGCTTTGTGGACCCCGGCACCCTCGAGGTGGATGGCAGACACATCCGTGCCCGGCGTTTTTTGATTGCCACCGGCTCCAGCCCCATGGTGCCGCCGGTTGAGGGCCTTGCTGAGGCTGGCTATGTCACTAACGAGACGGTCTTTGATCTGGAGACCCTGCCGCAGCGGCTGACGGTGCTCGGTGGCGGGCCCATCGGCCTGGAAATGGCGCAGGCCTTTGCCCGCCTGGGCAGTGAGGTCACCGTAATCGAGATGGCCGAGCGCATTGCTGTGCGCGAGGATGGCGAAATCAGTGAGGCACTCACCGAGGTGTTGCGTCGTGAAGGTATTACCCTGCACACCGGCGTCAAGGTCGAGCGGGTCAGCCGCGACGGAGACGCGTGTGTTGTGCAGGGCTCTGGCGGGATTACGGTGACGGCAGACCGGATTCTGGTGGCCGCCGGCCGCAAACCCAATATCGACGGGCTGGGCCTGGAGCGGGCCGGCGTTGAATACACCCGCACCGGTATTACGACCGACCGGCGATTGCGTACCAGTAACAAGCGAATTCTCGCCGCCGGTGATGTGGTGGGCCCCTATGCCTTCACCCATGTGGCTGAATACCATGCCGGCATCGTGATCGCCAACGCGATATTCCGGGTGCCCAAAAAACTCGATTACCGCGTGGTGCCGTGGGTGACCTATACCGATCCGGAAGTCGCCCGGGTGGGGCTGACCGAGGCCGAGGCCCGCGAACAGGGCCTGGATGTGGACATCATGCGCTTTGATTTCAGCGACGTGGACCGCGCCATCACCGATGTGGAAACCGCAGGCATGGTCAAGCTGGTGGCCCGCAAGGGGCAACTGCTGGGGGCCAGCCTCATCGGTCCGCATGCCGGCGAACTGCTGCATGAGCTGGTGCTGGCGATGCAGGCCCGGGTGCCGATCAGCAAGATTTCGGCGGCGATTCATGCCTATCCCACGCTGGCGCAGGTACACCGGCGCGCCGTCAACAGCCATTACAGCCCGAAACTGTTCGCGCCGCGCACACTCAAACTGGTGAAATGGATTAACCGGCTGCTGCCCTGAAGGCCAGCCCGATCAAGTATCAGGAGTTCCCATGCACGCCACCATGCCGCTGCTCAAGGCCACCGACTTTCCGGCAATCCGCCGCCAACGGCTGGAAACCCTGCAGGTCAATCTGGGCTATCTGTGTAATCTGGCCTGCGTGCACTGTCATGTGGCTGCCGGCCCCAACCGCAAGGAATTGATGGACCGGCAAAATGTTGAAACGGTGCTGGATTTTATCCGCGCACAGCGGATCACCACCCTGGATCTCACCGGGGGCTCCCCGGAAATGAACCCGCATTTCCGCGATCTGGTCGAACAGGCCCGCGCGCTCGGCGTGCACGTGATGGACCGGCTCAACCCCACCATCATTGAAGAGCCCGGCTATGAGTGGGTGGCGCCGTTTCTGGCCGAACACCGGCTGGAGGTTGTGGCCTCACTGCCCTGCTACAGCGAGCAGAATGTGGACCTGCAACGCGGCAAGGGGGTGTTTGAGTCCAGCATCGACGCCCTGCGCAAGCTCAATGAACTGGGCTATGGCCAGCCCGGCAGCGGGCTGGTGCTGAACCTGGTCTACAACCCGGCCGGGCCCACCCTGCCGCCGCCCCAACAGGCACTGGAGGCCGATTACAAACAGCACCTGGCAGACGAGCATGGCATCGTGTTTAACAATCTGTTCACGCTGGCCAATATGCCCATTCAGCGCTTTGGCAGCACGCTGATCTCAAAGGGCCAGTTCGAGGCATACATGGCGCTGCTGAAAAACGCCTACAACCCGGCGACGCTGGGCAATGTGATGTGCCGCAACCTGATTAGCGTGGACTGGAAGGGCTATGTCTACGACTGCGATTTCAACCAGATGCTGGGCCTGCCGCTGCCGTCACGGACCGGCGGCAACCGTCACCTGCGTGATCTGATGGAGACCGACTTCGAGGGGCAACCCATCGCCGTTGCCGACCACTGCTACGGCTGCACCGCCGGGCAGGGCAGCAGTTGCGGCGGGGCGCTGGAATAATCGTGATTAAGTGGTTACGTGATTAGGTGATTAGGTCGCGGGAAGGACTGCTGCAGAACTGACAGGCTGCGACACGCGCCGAACCGCTGATGGGTTGGCCGCGAAATGCACGCGATATCTTCGCGAGATGAATATTGGGAGTACCTTGATGTGGTTGGTGGCCTGGTCGGGATAGCGCCGGGGTGCGGTCAGGCTGTTAAAAGCTTGAACCATGAAGAGCATGAAGGGGTGGGGCGGGCTGATGTCGTGGGGCGGATGCCCGGATAGCCCGGGTTGATCAGCAATTTCAGGGGGATCCCGGCATTTGGTTTTTTCCCTTCATTCCCGCGCAAGCGGGAATGACAACCACTTAAAACTTAACACCGAAAACTTAAAACGCCCGGCGAAGCCGGGTTATCGGCGCGTGTCGCAGCCTGTCAGTTCTGCAGCAGTCCTTCCCGCGACCTAATCACCTAATCACGTAACCACCTAACCACGTTGATGGGCCTGTTACT